>NZ_CM000745.1:2935063-3042299 GCF_000161455.1 Bacillus pseudomycoides DSM 12442 | reverse complement strand
TAATATAAAAAAAGCACTATTCTTTCTGTATATTTCCACAGAAAGAATAGTGCTTTTTTGTGCCTCGCAACAGTATAAGATTTTAACAAAGGATTATAACTTGAAACAATATATTTTCGAGAGTTTCTTATCGTCTTAATATGATGATGACGTACTGTTCCCCGTTTCTATCAATACATAATCCCCCTTATTTTTCATCCTAATTCTTTTTGATTTACTTTCATGAAAAAACTAAAAAAATTAGAATAGTGGTGAATTTAAAGCCCTACTACTCCAAGAAACCCATGTTCTATATAGAACATGGGTTTCACTAATAAGATAAGTATATTTAATTGAAATACTTACTATCGTTTATTCACTATATCCGTTTCTTCGTCCACGTCTCAACCACTTCACCCGTATCAGTAACATCTAGTACTAAACTACCGTTACTATACCGGTCTTTATTACGAAATGCTTTTGGATCTATTTCTTCTACAATCTGTTTTTCTGTTTTCATATAAACAAGTTCATCATCACGAACAATTTCAATACCGACAATACGGTACGGATTACGTTTTAACTCTTTGAAGATAACAAGGCCTCGCTTCGCCCTTGTTGATTTCTCAATTTCGGAAGCTTTTAATCGCTTAACTGCACCGCGCTGCGTTACGAGAATCAATTGATCTTTTTCACTATTTAACGCTCTACCAGAAGCAACATAATCATCTTCTTTTAAATTAATCCCTTTTACCCCAGCTGCTCTTACACCAACTGGGCTTACTTCTTCTTCATTAAAAATAAGTGCATATGCACCATGTGTTGCAAGAACAATATCACTTGTTCCATCTGTTGCGAAGATATCGACAACTTCATCATCTTTTTTCAAGTTTACGGCTACAAACGCTCTTGAATAGCGCTGAACTTTATACTGATTTAATTCCGTTTTCTTAATCATACCATTTCGTGTAACAAACACAATAAATCGCTTTTCTTCCTCGAAATTCGGTACAACGGTTGCCCAAATTAATGTCTCGTCCCTATCAAGTGAAACGATATTTGCCACATGCTGACCTAAATCTTTCCAACGAATGTCCGGCATTTCGTATACTGGAAGATAAATATAATTTCCTTTATTCGTAAATAAGAGAACTATTTCTGTTGTATTTGTATCGAAACGCTCGAGTAAGATGTCGCCCTCTTTCATACCGAAGTCTTTCCCGTTCGATGCATTATGTGAGCGCCAACCAGTTCGCTTCACATAACCTTCTTTCGTTACAGTAACGATGACATCCTCCTGTGGAATCATAACTTCCACATCAATTTTAATTTCTTCAATTTCCTCTTCAATAACAGCACGGCGATTATCGCTATACGTTTTCTTTACTCTCTTTAGATCTGCTTTAATGACCTGAAGGAGCTTTTTCTCACTTTGTAAAATCGCTTGTAATTCTGTAATTTTCTTCTCTAGTTCTTCCGCTTCTTTTTCTAGTGCTGTAATATCTGTATTTGTTAAACGATACAGTTGCAAGGATACAATTGCTTCTGCCTGCGCTTCTGTGAATCCAAATTTTGCACTTAAATTATCTTTTGCATTACGCTTATCTTTAGATGCTCGAATTGTTTCAATTACCTCATCTAAAATCGATAATGCTTTCATTAAACCTGCCACAATATGTTGACGATTTTCAGCTTTTCGCAACTCATATTCCGAACGACGTGTAACAACTTCTTTTTGATGCCCAATGTACGCATCTAAAATCTTGGGTAACGTCATTAATGTTGGACGACGATTATTTATAGCCACCATATTGAAGTTATATGGAACTTGTAAATCAGTATTTTTATATAAGTAATTTAAAATACCTTCTGCGTTTGCTTCTTTTTTTAGTTCCACAACAATACGAAGACCTGTACGATCTGTCTCATCACGTACTTCCGCAATTCCATCTAGCTTTTTATCTAGACGTAGTTCATCCATTTTCTTTACAAGGTTTGCTTTATTGACTTCGTATGGAATTTCTGTAATGACAATTTGCTGTTTGCCACCGCGAATCGTTTCAACTTCCGCTTTTCCACGAATGATGATTTTCCCTTTTCCTGTTTCATATGCTTTTTTAATTCCATCAAGCCCTTGAATAATGCCACCTGTTGGGAAATCAGGTCCTTTTATAACTGTTAATAAATCATCTACGGAACTATTTGGCTTATCGATACGCATCATTGTTGCATCAATTACTTCTCCAAGGTGATGCGGTGGAATTTCTGTTGCATATCCAGCTGAAATCCCTGTTGAACCGTTTACCAATAAATTCGGGAACATTGCTGGTAATACAACAGGTTCTTCACTTGTATCGTCAAAGTTTGATACAAATTCTACTGTCTCTTTATCAATATCACGGAGTAACTCAGATGCAATTGGCGATAAACGAGCTTCTGTATAACGCATTGCTGCCGCTGGATCACCGTCGACACTACCATTATTTCCGTGCATTTCAACTAATACGTTACGTACTTTCCAATCTTGGCTTAAACGTACCATCGCTTCATATACAGAAGAATCACCGTGTGGATGATAGTTACCAATAACATTACCAACTGTTTTAGCTGATTTACGAAATGGTTTATCATGTACGTTTCCTTCTACATACATTGAATATAAAATCCGACGTTGCACTGGCTTTAAACCATCACGAGCATCTGGTAGCGCGCGATCTTGAATAATATATTTACTATAACGTGCAAAGCGGTCACCTAACACGTCTTCAAGCGGGAGGTCATGAAACTTCTCTGCCTGCATGTTATTCCACCTCCGTCTCCATAATCATTTCATTCTCTAAAATATTACCTTCTTCTTGCATACCAAACTGTACATTACGCTCAATCCATTTCCGACGTGGTTCTACTTTATCACCCATCAATGTCGTCACGCGGCGTTCTGCTCTTGCTGCATCGTCAATTTTTACTCGAATTAGCGTACGCGTTTCTGGATTCATTGTTGTTTCCCATAATTGATCCGCGTTCATTTCGCCAAGACCTTTATAGCGCTGCAACATATATCCTTTACCGACCTTTTTCGTTACGCCATCTAATTCTTCATCTGACCATGCATATTCAATGACTTCGCTTTTCCCTTTTCCTTTACTTACTTTATATAAAGGTGGAAGAGCAATAAATACTTTACCAGCTTCAATTAACGGCTTCATATAACGGTAGAAAAACGTAAGTAGTAACACTTGAATATGTGCGCCATCCGTATCAGCATCGGTCATAATTACGACTTTATCATAGTTGATATCTTCGACAGTAAATTCATTTCCAACGCCGCCACCAATTGCATAAATAATTGTATTGATTTCTTCATTTTTGAAAATATCAGCAAGCTTTGCTTTTTCCGTGTTAATGACTTTACCTCGCAGTGGCAAGACAGCTTGGAAACGGCGATCACGCCCTTGCTTTGCAGAGCCACCAGCAGAGTCACCCTCTACTAAATATAGTTCGTTCTTCTGTGGATTACGTGATTGCGCAGGTGTTAACTTCCCGCTCAACGTTCCTTCTGAACGTTTTTTCTTCTTACCAGTACGAGCTTCTTCTCTAGCCTTACGCGCTGCTTCACGGGCTTGTGCTGCTTTAATTGCTTTTCTCACAAGAAGTGTTGCTACATCTGGATTTTCTTCTAAAAAGTATGCTAAATGTTCCGAAACAATTGCATCGACAGATGAACGTCCTTCACTTGTACCAAGCTTACCTTTTGTTTGACCTTCAAATTGCAATAAATCCTCCGGTACACGTACAGAAACAATCGCCGCTAACCCTTCGCGAATATCTGTACCTTCTAGGTTTTTATCTTTTTCTTTTAGCAAAGAGACTTTACGAGCATATTCATTAAAGACACGTGTCATCGCTGTTTTAAATCCTGCCTCATGTGTCCCCCCATCTTTCGTACGTACATTGTTTACGAATGAAAGAATATTTTCTGAATAGCCATCGTTAAATTGAAATGCAAGTTCTGCTTCAATCCCATTTTGTTCACCAGTGAAGTAAACAACTGGATGTATAGAGTCCTTTTCTTCGTTTAAGTAAGAAACAAATGCTTCAATTCCTGTTTCATAATGAAAAACATCTTCTAAATCATTTCGTTCATCTCTTATAGTGATTTTCATACCTTTTAACAGAAATGCAGATTCACGTAATCTCTCACATAACGTTTCATAATTATAATTTGTTGTACTGAAAATTGATGGATCTGGTTTAAAATGCATCGTTGTTCCAGATTGTTTTGTTTTTCCAATTTTCTCTAGTGTCGTTGCAGGAACACCACCATTTTCAAAACGTTGTTCATATATATACCCATCGCGTTTAATGGTTACAACGAGCCATTCTGATAATGCATTTACAACAGATGCACCAACACCGTGTAAACCGCCACTCGTTTTATAACCTCCTTGTCCAAACTTCCCCCCTGCATGAAGTACAGTTAAAATCACTTCAGGTGTAGGTTTTCCAAGTTTATGCATTCCCGTAGGCATTCCGCGCCCTTTATCAATAACACTAATACTATTATTCTTATGTATTACGACAGAAATTTCGTCGCCAAACCCCGCTAATGCTTCATCAACTGAGTTATCTACTATTTCGTATACTAAATGATGCAATCCACGGCTGTCCGTGCTCCCGATATACATACCCGGGCGTTTTCGAACGGCTTCAAGACCTTCAAGCACTTGAATGGCATCTTCATTATATTGAAACTGATGCTTTGCCAAACTCCTTGCCCCTTTCCTAATCAAATCAGAACATACGTTTCTATTATAGAATAACGCCTTAACCATCCTTTTGGCAAGTTATGTTATGTCTTTTATATACTATTTTCAATAGAAAAATCCTTGTTTTTTCACAAGGATTCCTCTAGGCTACTATTTCAGAAAAATAATCGTTTGTCAACAAAAAATGGATATGTATTCCAATTACACACTCCACCATTTGGCAATTAACCAAATGACAATTATCCAAAATGGGATAACAAGTAGCAATCCCCAAAAACAGCCTTTAAAAAATCTCATGATGAACACCTCGTTCATCTACCCAGTCTTCAAGTATTCCCCCGAGCTGAATCGATCTTTCGTTTACAATGTCTATACTACCTCGTCATTGCATGTTCTACTTTTATACAACGATCCATAATAACAGTATATCCCTTTTCCTTTAAAAATTTATATGTATCTTCATCTTGTACTCCTAATTGTGCCCAAAAAACATCCGCATCAATCTCCACAAATTCCTTTGCGACGTCCATTAAAAATTCAGAACGACGGAATACATTTACGATATCGACATGCTCCTTAATGTCTTTTAATGACGGAACAGCTTTTTCTCCCAGTACCTCATCTACGACTGGGTTTACTGGGATAATACGATACCCTGCATCCTGCATTGCTTTTGAAACCATATAGGACGTGCGTTCTGGTTTGTTAGATAATCCAACAACCGCAATTGTTTTGCTATTTTTCAATACTTCACCAATTTCCGTACGAGTTGGGTTTTCAATTGTCATATTAAATCCCTCCTATTCTTTTAGTATAGCCGATAAAGAAAGTCTCTTTCAATACGAAAGAGACTTTCTTTATTAATTCTTAGCAGAAGAGTTATCTGCTAAAGTAGCTGTTTTCGTCATTTTTTCACCATTTCGATAGAATGTTACTTCAATTTTATCGCCAACTTTTTTCTTTTCATATAAATATTTACGGAATTGAAGTGAGTTTTCTACTGTTTGGCCATCTAATGCTACAACAACGTCATACTGCTGAAGTCCTGCTTTTTCAGCTGGTGAGACGGGATAAATTTTGCTTAAGAGAACACCCTTTGTAACATCTTTTGGTAATTTTAATTGTCCTAATGCATACGGTGGGTAATCCTCAAGAGATGCAACTCCTACTCCCATCGCTGGACGTTTTACTGTTCCATCTTTTTCAAGAGATTCAATGACTGGTTTTGCCACATTAATTGGGATAGCAAAGCCAATACCCTCTACTTCTTGCTGTGCAATCTTACTAGAGTTAATGCCGATGACTTGACCATTTTGATTGAATAATGCGCCACCACTGTTCCCTGGGTTAATTGCTGCATCTGTTTGAATCACTTGTGCTTGCCAATCCGGCTGTTTGTCACCATTAATATCCACTGGAATTTCGCGTTCTTTACTACTAATAATCCCTTCTGTTACACTACCATCAAAACCTAATGGATTCCCAATTGCAATAGCCGATTCACCAGCGCGAATTTTACTGGAATCACCAAGTGTGGCTACTTTATTAATATTAGATCCATCAATCTCTACAACAGCTAAATCTAACCATGGATCTTTCCCAACTAATTTTGCATCTACTGTTTTACCATTACTTAGTTTCACTGCCAGTTTGTTTGCTCCGTCTACTACGTGATTATTTGTTACAATGAGAGCTTTATTCCCAGCTTTTTTATAAATTACACCAGATCCTGTTCCAGCTGTTTGTTCCTGCCCTGCTTGCTCCATTGCAAATGGATCTATGTTCTGTTGCATATTGATAACACCTACAACTACTTCTTTCGCCCCTTCAATCATACCAGGTAAATCTGTTTCACCCTTTACTTTATTTGCAACAGGAACCACAGTTCCCTCTACTTTTGAATTAGAAGTTAACGCCGTCCCATTCCCATTTGTCCATGGCATATACGGTGCTGCAAAACTAATGGAAACAGCTCCGATAACTGCTCCAACTAAACCTGTAAAAAAGTAACCTTTTTTACTACCTGATTTTTTTACTTCTCTCGTTTCACTATGCTCTTCATTCATATTTGGTCCGTCATAATATCCCATAATTGATATCCCCTCTCTGCTGAATTCGTATTTTCAGTATAGTCACATTTTGTGTCCTTCTTGTGAACTCATCGTGAAATCCAATTAAAAAAATACTTTTATTCATTATTGTAGACAAAAAATCTGTAATTTGTACATTTTCATCTACAAAAGAGAGTGTAAATGTACTATATTTTCAACCTATAAGTTGCTGCTACGAAAACAAAAAGAGATCTCCACTCGTTTTCTCCCTCTGTTTTCACTCGGCATGGGGCAAAAAAAGGTACTGACCGCTTCTATCCATGGGCGGATTCTCTCTTCCAACCAAAAAGAAAGCTTTTCTATCGTTTTTTCTATTACATAGTATTTAAAAACTATTCCTCAAACTTATATCCAACTCGAATAACAGTTCCGATATGTTTTGCTTTATCCCCTAACTTATTTCGCAATTTTTTTATATGTGTATCTACAGTACGATCATCACCATAATAATCATATCCCCAAAGTTGATCTAATAAATGCTGGCGTGATAATACGATTCCTTTATTCTCCATTAAATAAACAAGAAGTTCAAATTCTTTATGCGTTAATATAATTTCTTCTCCGTTTACCGATACCGTACGCGAAAGACGATTCACATCGATTCCAGCCATAGAAAGTGCATTCTCTTCTGCAACGCCTACTGCCCCATCAGCACGCTTTAATAAAGTTTTCGCCCTAGCTACTAGTACTTTAGGACTAAAAGGCTTTGTTACATATTCATCAGCCCCAAGTTCAAAACCTAACAATGTATCATCTTCGTCAGAACGAGCTGTAAGCATAATAATTGGTACCGCTGACTCTTTTCTAATACGACGACAAACAGACCAACCATCTATCTCTGGCAACATGATATCTAACATAATTAAATCAATTGTATGTTCAGCAAATAATTCTAACGCTTGTTTTCCATCTTCAGCTTCTATCACTTCAAAACCTTCATTGCGAAAATAATCACTAACAATTTCGCGTAGCCTTCTTTCGTCTTCAACAAGTAATACTGTTTTGTTCATCTGACCTATCCCGCCTTTTTACTCTTTCAATCGAATAATACGTTGATTGGAGCTTCCGCGAAACGGAAGTGTCAAGTCTCTTTTTTGAAGTTCAAACCTTCCATCGACCAGAACATCCCCATAGTGTAACAACTCTATCATATCATTATTTTGAGAACTCTGTATCTCTTCTAATGTATAACCTGTGTAAATCCATAAGTTTTTTTTCAAAGCCTTCACCGCATTTGCTACCTTCTTCACTTCAGCAGCTTGAAAAAATGGATCTCCACCTGAAAATGTTACATCAGTAAGCGGGTTTTTGGCAATCTCTTTCACAATTTCTTCTACGGTCATTTCAGTTCCATTACAAATATTCCATGACTTAGGATTATGACATCCTAAACAACGATGCGGACAGCCCGCAAAAAACACGACTGTCCGCAATCCGTCACCATCTACTACACTATCATGAATAATATTCATTACTCTCATTTATGTTTCACCCGATCCGCTTCTTCACTGCGCTTTGCACTATTCCATTTAGACATATCACCTACAAGATATCCTGTTATACGGCGAATTCTTTCGATATCATTCTCATCCTCGTTTCCACAACTTGGACATTCATTTTTGATGACACCATGATAGCCACAGCATTTACAACGATCCACAGGGTGATTAATGGAGCCATATCCGACTCCATACTCTGCCATTGCCTGCACAATTTGTTTTAATGCTTTTTGGTTATGAACCGCCGCTCCATCTAATTCAATATACGTTATATGTCCGCCATTACAAAGCGTATGAAATGGCCCTTCTAAACGTATTTTATCTATCGCTTGGATGTTATAATACACCGGAATATGAAATGAATTTGTATAATAATTATGATTTGTTACACCGCTAATCATTCCAAATTCTTCTCGATCTTTTTTAACAAACTTACCTGATAGTCCCTCTGCAGGCGTTGCAATTAAAGAGAAATTCAATTGATGTTCTTCCGTTGCTGCATCCATTTTCTGTCTCATAAAGGTAACAATCTCACATCCAAGATTCCATGATTCTTTATCTTCTCCATGATGTTTTCCTGTTAAAACAACTAAACATTCTGCAAGGCCAATAAAACCAATACTTAATGTTCCTTGTTTTAAAATCTCAGCAACAGAATCTTCAGGATGCAGTTTTTCTCCGCCCCGCCATACTCCTTGCGAATATAAAAAGTGAAAATCTCTTGCCTTTTTCTTACATTGGTAAGCAAATCTTTCTAATAGTTGACGAATACCAAGATCTATATAATAATTTAAAGCTTCAAAAAATGCTTCTTTTGAACCGCTAATCAATGCTAATTTTACTAAGTTAATAGAAGTAAACGATAAATTCCCTCTTCCAATCGCGGTCTCTTCCCCATGAATATTAGACATAACACGCGTACGACAGCCCATATAACATACTTCGCTTTCTGGGCGACCATCATAATGAACTGCATTAAATGGCGCATCTAAAAATGAAAAGTTCGGGAATAATCGTTCTGCTGTCGTCTCTAACGCCAATTCAAATAAATCATAGTTCGGATCACTTTCTTCAAAATTCACACCTTTTTTTACTTTAAAGATTTGAATAGGGAAAATGGGTGTTTCACCTTTTCCTAATCCAGCTTGCGTCGCCCGTAATAATTGTCTAATTAACAATCTTCCTTCTTTCGACGTGTCCGTTCCGTAGTTAATAGAAATAAACGGAACTTGCCCACCACCTCTGCTATGCATACTATTGGAATTATGAATAAAAGCTTCACAAGCTTGATACGTATCATTCTCTGTTTCTTTCCACGCAAACTCTTCTACTTGCTCTTTTGTTAACGGATACGTTTCTAATCTTTTCTTATTTTTCTCGAATGTTTTTCTCACATACGGTGCTAAATCAATGTCAAATAACGCAGCTGATTGACCACCGTGCTGCATGTTTTGATTCGCTTGGAAAATAATCGAAGAAAGTGCCAATGCACTTTTAATATCTTGTGGTTGCCTCATATGCCCATGCCCGGTATGAAATCCTTTTTCAAGCATTTGCGCTAAAGGAATCTGCGAACATGTTGTTGTACCTGTCGCATAAAAATCTAAATCATGTGGGTATAATATATTTTGATCTATTGCTTTTTTTACTTGTTCAGAAAGTAAGTGTTCCATTGCATAATATTTTGCACTCTCAGATGCAAATGTTCCCATCATCCCCATAGGAGACCGCCCATCAACATTTGCATTTTCTTGCATTAAATCTTGCTCATTCCCGTGGACAATTGTTTCAAAAATCTTCATTAACTCTTCTCCACATGCACTTTGTTTCATCATTTCCCAAACCTCCAACAACATCTTGTTAATTCACTAACAAAATGATACAACATATAGTTATAGTAGATCTGTGAGAAATGTAACATTCTTGTGAAAGTTTTTTTAAGAAACTTTGAATTTTTCATTTACAAAAAAGAAATGTGCTCTTTACAAATGTATGGTACAATATATGGGAAAAACTCTTTTTACCCTTTATCAACACATTTGAATAAAGGAGACTGAACTTATGCTTATTACATATCTTTTATTTATCGTTGCCTATTTACTTGGCTCGATTCCATTTGCACTTGTTGTTGGAAAAATTGGTTATGGAATCGACATTCGCGAGCATGGTAGCGGTAATTTAGGAGGAACGAATACATTTCGGACGCTAGGGAAAAAAGCAGGTTTTATCGTTACAATTGCTGACATTTTAAAGGGAACGTTAGCGACAGCTCTGCCGTTAATTTTCGCCTTAGATATCCATCCCCTTTGGTTTGGATTAGCTGCAGTTCTTGGACATGTATACCCAATCTTTGCAAAATTCCGCGGCGGAAAAGCAGTTGCAACTTCTGCTGGAGTACTCTTATGCTATGCGCCAGTTATTTTTGCAATATTAGCTGTTATCTTTTTCACCCTTCTATTTACAACGAGATACGTATCGCTTTCTTCTATGGTAACAGCTATCGTAGCTGTTATTGCATCAATTATTGACGGGGATAAAATCTTCATTGTTGCGATGTGTTTATTAGCTGGTATGGTTATTTATAGACACCGTGCAAATATTGGACGAATTATAAATAAAACTGAACCAAAAGCAAATTTGACAAAGAAACAAAAGTAAGGTTGTGACCCACATAACGCAAAAAGAAAACGCGAAGCATATTAATAGCGTCTTTTTGCGTTATTTTTTATACTAAAGAAAAGGCAACATAACTTGGAGGAACTATACATGAATCTTTCCGTAACAAAAGAAGCAGTAAATTGGTATAAAGATGAATTAAACTTACAATCTGGCGATACACTTCGCTTTTTCGTACAATATGGCGGTTGCAGTACTGTTCAAAAAGGACTTTCTTTAGGAATCCGTAAAGACGATCCTGCACATCCTGCTGTTCAAATTCAAGAAGACGGCATTACTTTCTTCGTTGAAGGTGATGATGAATGGTTCTTTGATGGACATGACTTATCCGTTACCTTTAACGACAGTGATGACTTCCCTCAATTTAATTACGAAAAATAAAAAGCGTGGTNTTTTGCCACGCTTTTTTATTTTTTCTTAATTTCCTCATATTTCGCATACCACTCTGGATATAGTTTCTTAAAGGACACAGGACGAAAACCTTCTTTTTTCGCACAAATATTTGTTGTTGTAGCTGTAATACAAAGATCTCCATCACCGTTATAAATTTCATATCCATATATAACGCGAAGGGGACTAACTGAATCAATCCATGTTTTCACAATTGCTTTCTCTCCATAACGCATTGCTTTCCGATATGAAATTTGCAAATCTAATACGGGAGAAATAACCCCTTCTTTCTCCATTTCAATATATGAAAATCCTAATTCTTGTATCAATTTTGTACGCCCTAATTCAAGCCATACTAAATAATTTGAATGGTAAACAACGCCCATTTGATCTGTTTCCGCATAGCGGATCTCAATTTCGTGTTCTGCTACAAACATATCTTTATCTCCTTCTCACTTCTGTTTCCTCACATACATTTAATCATAATACAGTGAAATCAAAAATAAAATAGAAACGGTGGATCTTTTTAACTGAAAGGAGCGAATATATGATTCAAATTGTAACCGTTCGTAGTGGTGATAGCGTATATAGCTTAGCGTCAAAATATGGCACTACGCCCGAAGAAATTGTAAAAGACAACGGACTTAATCCAGCTGAGACACTTGTTGTCGGTCAGGCACTGATTGTAAATACGAGAGGTAATAATTATTATGTACAACCCGGAGACAGTCTTTATCGAATTTCTCAAACATATAACGTTCCTCTTGCTAGCTTAGCAAAAGTTAACAATCTATCATTAAAATCCATTCTTCATGTTGGTCAACAACTATATGTACCAAAGGGCTCTAAACGAACGATAGAATCTATTGCCTACTTACAACCTTCTACCATTCCAATTAAAGAAAGTTTAGTGAATGCTACGCGGGCCATCAATCCTTATCTCACATATTTAGCTTACTTTAGCTTTGAAGCATTGCGTGATGGAACGTTAAAAGAGCCGACTGAAACCGCAAGAATTGCTCAAATTGCAGTGCAGGGTCAAACAATCCCAATGCTCGTTATTACAAATATTGAAAATGGAAATTTTAGCGCTGAATTAGCCTCTGTTCTTCTAAGAAACGCTACTATTCAAAATAAATTCATTACAAATATCCTCCAAACAGCTAAAAAATATAATATGCGTGATATTCATTTTGACTTTGAAAATGTTGCACCCGAAGATCGCGAAGCATATAACCGATTTTTACGAAATGTAAAAACACGACTACCTGAAGGATATACGTTAAGCACAACACTTGTTCCAAAAACAAGTTCGAAGCAAAAAGGAAAATTTTTCGAAGCACACGATTACAAAGCCCAGGGGGAAATTGTTGATTTTGTCGTGATTATGACATATGACTGGGGATGGCAAGGTGGACCACCCATGGCAGTTTCTCCTATTGGCCCTGTAAAGCAGGTAATCCAATATGCAAAATCTCAAATGCCCCCGCGAAAAATTATGATGGGACAAAATTTATATGGATTCGACTGGAAGCTTCCCTTTAAAGAAGGAAATCCACCAGCAAAAGCAATTAGCTCTGTCGCAGCCGTTGCACTTGCTCGTAAATATAATGTTCCAATTCGTTATGATTTTACAGCACAAGCACCACACTTTAATTACTTTGATGAAAATGGTGTACAGCATGAAGTATGGTTTGAAGATGCCAGGTCTGTTCAGAGTAAGTTTAATTTAGTAAAAGAACAAGGCATTCGCGGGATTAGCTATTGGAAAATCGGGCTTCCTTTCCCGCAAAATTGGCGTTTACTTGTGGAAAATTTCTCGATTACAAAAAAAGGCTGACAACTGTCAGCCTTTTTTACGCATCATATTCAGATTCATCTTTTATTTCACTTTTCAATGAATCAATACTTTCTAAACGGCGTTGATTTTTCGCTTCAATTGCAGCGCGATCTTTTTCATTCGAAACCTCTGCAGTTTCTTTTGCCTCATTAAAGTTATCAATCGTATTTTGTACCATTTCTTGTAGTTTTTCTACATTATCACTTCTATCATCTGGATTCGCTTTATATTGCTCTGTCATACGATTTCCCTCCTAGTTGAAATATACATACCATGTTAGTTTTCCAAAAACGAATTAGATTATGTATGCACATAAAAAAAGGAGAATGAAAACATTCTCCTTTTTTTAACCGTTATCAACAATCGGTTGTTTCCCTGTTTGGTCTTGCATTTGCTTCCCTTTGTTTCCACCGGCTTTTTTCGACTGTGTTCCAATATGATCTGGTGTAAAATCTTTGGAATTCTTCTTTGGATTTCCCATTCTTATCGCCTCCTTATCACTAGTATCATACTAGTGATAAGAATTATTCAGCCTGCTTAAAAAATTGCATTTCATAACGCTTCTCGATTCGTTCCTCAATCCGTTCAATTGCATCACGATCGTTTAGTAGTTGCCGCTTATTTTCCTTCACAAGTTCTTCAAACGTTCTTCGACGATTTCTTCTCATGCTGCTCATCCTTTCTCCTTCTCTTTCTTACTATAGTTAGTATGAGCAAATGAAAAACTCTTTAATCAGATTTGTAAGAAAATTTTATGTTTTGTCACAGAAAAGTCTTTTGTTAACAAAAAAGTCCATTAGCTGTTCTTAAACAACTAATGGATTTCCAAGCATTTTATCCTGCTATTCACAAACAAGTAATATCCTCTCAAAATTCAGTAAAATGAAACAACTTAAGTAGGAGATGAAGAATTCCCCCACTGATTAAAGTTTCACTTTATCATTTCGTTATACTTAAATACTTTTTAATTTCTTCATCCGCATTATCTTTCATTTCTTTGTACTCATTCAGCGCTTGCATGACTGCATCATAACTCTCTAAAATATAATTTTCTAATTTTGTAAAGTCCTCTATGCTTTCAATCATAATTCTAGTTGTCCCTATTTCACTTTTTAAAGCCGGCTCACATTTTAAAGCAGGATATATCCCTAATATTTCTTGTTCTGTCTTTTCAGTTAAAACATATTTTTTTCGCCCTTTTACCTTCACCCTTATAATCGGATAAAAAGCCTTTATATCTAGATAACTTCCAACACTCACATTGCGAATCCATTCTATATCGCGATTATGCTTTACAAGCATTTCTTTTATTAGTGTGTACACTTCGTCTTCTTCAACCGTTTCTTTTTTTGTTTTCTTTTGTCCTTCTTCTTGAATAGCAGCACATTTTTGATACACAGCTGCACATGTGATACAGTCGTCAAGTGCATTATGAGAACTTAAACGAATTCCGAGCATTCTTTTTAAAGTTTCTAACTTATGGTTCCGGGCATGCTTCATATATCTTTTCGCTAAAAAGACGGTATCAATTACTATATTTTTAGGTTCTGGCAATCTAAGCATTTTTGCATTACTCTTTAAAAAACGCATATCAAACGAAGCATTATGAGCAACAATGGTATCTTCTCCTAAAAACGCTAAAAATAACGGCAAAACTTCCTGAATCGTTGGAGCATCCGAAACGCGATAATTTGTAATCCCTGTTAAACTCGTAATTCGATTAGGAATAAATCGCTCTGGATTTACAAAAGAAACAAATTGATCTGCCAGCTCATGATTACGATACCGAACCGCTGCCACTTGAATTATTCGATCATTATAAGGATTAAATCCTGTCGTTTCAAAATCAATAACAACATAGTCTCCTGTCAATGGTAAATTCCCCACAATATACGCTCCCCAATCATTATTTTCGATGAAATTTCTTTCATCATATCACGAACAAGCTGCTTAATGAAAAAGAAAAGACAGAAATGACAAATAGCCAATTCTGTCCTCTTTCATTATTTTATTTTCGCAATTCTCTTCTCCATTTCTTTTTGTGTCATCGGTCCGATAAATTTATCTTGAATCACACCTTTTGTATCCACAAAATAAGAAGTTGGAATGGTAATTACTTTATACATTGTTGTAACATTTATATCTTTATCAAGCAAAATAGGGAATGTCAATCCCTTCTCTTCTGCAAACTTTTTCACTTTTTCTTCTCCGTTAGCACGTTCAGAAACCGTATAATTTACAGCAAGGATTTCTACATCATCTTTATTCTTCTTATAGAAAGCTTCCATATCCGGCATTTCTTGCTGACAAGGTCCACACCACGTTGCCCAGAAATTTAAAATAACTTTCTTCCCCTTAAAATCCGATAATTTTACTTTTGTGCCATCTAATTTTGATAACTCAAAATCCGGTGCAATCTTGCCTACCTCAATCCCATTTTTTGCAATGATTTCTTTCATCGCCGCTTCGCTTTTCACTGGTTCTTCCCTTACTTGTTTCTCATTCTTTCCGAGCTGTTCATAAACTGCATAGCTCGCTAAACAAAGCAACACTACAACAATGGTAAGCTTTCGCCACATATACATCATCCTTATCGCTTATCTCATTTTATATATCACTTAAAAATAACAATAGTATTTATACTTTATTTTAGCTTATACAGACAACCTTGGAAATATTCTCCTGATAAATAAATAGAATATTCTTAATAACAATGAAAACCGTTTCATTTTATCATATAATTATAATAGTTATAATTTGGAAAGGATGTCATTATTTATGAATAAAACCGTTTTGCATTGGTTACAATATGTTATCATTCTCCCCATCTTATTTTTCTCATTGTTTATTACAAGCTGGACTGCTAGCTACTTAAGTATTTCAGAGGACTGGAAACAACATATCGTCTTCACTCCCCAAACAGCAGAAGACTCCAATCAAATTTATGAAATTGACAAACTGTTGTATGCCTTTAAGTATAATCCAGTTTTTACTACAATTTTTGTATTATCAATTGTCTATTTAATAGGAATTATGATAACTCGCTGGTTATACTGGAGAAAACATAAAACAGGATTAATCGGTTTACAACTCATGATTGTTCTTCCTATTTTTATTTACACATTACTTGTCACACATTCTACAGGTGCGATAATTGCTGTGGAAAAGAATTGGGAGAAATATTTAGTCTTTTCACCAAAATCAATTACAGATGTAAATCAAATTTATTATATTGATAGGTTGTTATACGCATTTCAAAAGTCTCCTATCATTAGTACAGTTCTCATTCTAACTTTTCTTTATATGACAGGGCTAGTTGTAACTAAGCTCTCTCATCAAATACGTTTACGCAAAAATATAAACATATGAGGTGACAATAAGGAAGATGCTTGTACTGTTTTGTGCAAATACCTTCCTTTTAAAAAAAGGATTCTTATGCACTCATTTAAAAAGCCATTCTCTATATTTTTAGTTTCATATTCTATCCTATTAATATTATCGCATGGGTTATCTCCTTATTTAGTAACGATCCTGAAAGAAGAAAAACTGGCCGCATATGCTTTTATCCCGCTATTTTAGGACAGTAAAAGCCCGATTCGTTCAACTAATAATCAGTGGGGGATGAAGAAAGCCTCCACTGATTAAAGTTTCACTTTATACAGCTTTGATATCGTTTATTTTATTCACTACGTTTGACATTATTAGCTTTTACTCTATTACAACAACCTCTAGTTCGTAGTAATTATTGAAAGGATGAACCCTATGGGAGAACACCCAATTAGTAAAGAACTACGCTATATGCGTATTTGTCTTGTAATCTTAATTCTAGTCCTTATATTTTTTAACAAAGAAAGCGTCATTGAAGTTTCTACAAACCATGATACTACTCCAATAAGTGTACAAAATGATCAAACTAGTAATATGACTCAAATTGCAGAAAATACATTTGCTTTACAAGAGAGTAACCCTGACAGCGGTGATCGGCACACTATTAAAATTTTCAAGTATAACCCAGATACAAATAAGATTACATTGGTAAAAGAATTTAATACGGAAAATTCGTCTACATATGAGTATCAACTTAATAAAGCAGAATAAGGAAAGAGATGAAACCATATAGTTTCACCACTTTCCTTGCACATAAAATGAGGAAGCTAACCACAATCAGCTTCCTCATTTCGATTGAAAATATTTACTTTTCTCTATTACTACACTTAATTAGTTTGACACCTTAGACTCTTCAATTTTTTCACGAAGCACCATTTGTAAGATACCACCGTGACGGTAGTAGTCAATTTCTACTTCACTATCGAAACGTGCTACTACTTCAAATTGTTTTTCGTTTCCTTCTGGGTCAATTGCAACTACTTTTACAAGATCGCGTGGTTTAACTGTTTTATCAATTTGAATTTCAAATGATTCGTTACCAACAAGACCTAATGTTTCAGTACTTTCGCCTTCTTTAAATTGTAATGGTAATACGCCCATTAATACAAGGTTACTGCGGTGAATACGCTCGAAGCTTTCTGCGATTACTGCTTTAATACCTAAAAGGTTTGTACCTTTCGCAGCCCAGTCACGAGAACTTCCCATACCGTAATCTTTACCAGCAACTACAAGAAGTCCAGTGCCGTCTTCTTTATATTTCATCGCAGCATCATAGATAGATGTTACTTCACCAGTTGGCCAGTAAGTTGTATATCCACCTTCTGTTCCTGGTGCGATTTGGTTTTTGATACGGATATTTGCGAATGTACCACGCATCATAACTTCATGATTACCACGGCGAGAACCATAAGAGTTAAAGTCAACTGGCTGTACACCATTTTCTAATAAATAGCGGCCTGCTGGTGTATGTTTACCAATTGAACCTGCTGGTGAAATATGGTCTGTTGTTACAGAGTCACCAAATTTACCAACTACGCGTAAACCTGAAAGTGTTTCTACTTCACCTGGTTCTTTTGATAATCCTTCAAAGAACGGTGGATTTTGAATGTATGTTGAGTCATTATCCCAAGTATATAACGCTTCATTTGAAGTTTGAATTTCATTCCAGCGTTCATTGCTGTTAAATACTTGTGCATATTCTTTTTTGAACAATTCAGACGTTACGACGCTTTGAACCACTTCTTCAATTTCTTTAGCTGATGGCCAAATGTCGTTAAAGTAAATCGGGTTACCGTTTGCATCTTTACCGATTGCATCATTTTTCAAGTCGATATCCACTGTACCAGCAAGTGCATACGCCACAACAAGTGGTGGTGATGCTAAGTAGTTCGCTTTTACAAGCGGATGAATACGACCTTCAAAGTTACGGTTACCAGATAAAACAGATGTTACTAATAGGTCATTTGCCGCAATTGCTTCTTCTAATTCTAGTTCTAATGGGCCAGAGTTACCGATACAAGTTGTACATCCGTAACCAACTGTTTGGAATCCTAATTGATCTAAATAAGTTGTTAGGCCTGATTTATCTAAGTATTCCGTTACTACTTTAGATCCTGGTGCTAATGATGTTTTTACATAACCAGGTACTTTAAGTCCTTTTTCAATTGCTTTTTTCGCAACTAAGCCTGCACCAATTAATACATATGGATTAGATGTATTTGTACAGCTTGTAATCGCAGCGATTGCAATTGCACCTGTTTTCATCGTTACTTCTTGATCTTTTAATGCAACTTTCACTTCTTTATCAAATTCTTGTTCATTGAACCCAAGTCCTTGCGTTCCAACTGGTGCCACAACCGCTTTATGGAACTCATCTTTCATGTTTGAAAGAGGGATTAAATCTTGTGGACGTTTTGGTCCTGAAAGGTTAGATTCAATTGTATTTAAATCAATCTCAACAAGATCTGTATAAATTGGATCTTTACTGTCTGCTGTATAGAATAAACCGTTTGCTTTACAGTATTCTTCAACAATGCGAATTTGTTCTTCGTCTCTTCCTGTTAAACGTAAGTAATCTAATGAAATTTCATCAATTGGGAAGAATCCACAAGTTGCACCGTATTCTGGTGCCATGTTTGAAATTGTTGCACGGTCAGCTAAAGGCATGCTTTGTAGTCCGCTACCGAAGAACTCAACAAATTTACCAACTACACCTTTCTGACGTAACACTTGTGTTACTTTTAACGCAACGTCTGTTGCTGTTGTACCACTTGGAAGTGTACCAGTTAATTTAACACCGATTACTTCTGGTACTGGGAAGTATGAAGGTTGTCCAAGCATCCCTGCTTCTGCCTCAATACCACCAACGCCCCATCCAAGGACACCGATACCATTAATCATTGTAGTATGAGAGTCTGTTCCCACTAATGAATCTGGGTATGCAACTAATTCACCTTCAGCATTTTTCACCGCATGAACAACTGGTGCTAAATACTCAAGGTTTACTTGGTGTACAATACCTGTTGCTGGTGGCACTGCACGATAGTTATCAAACGATTTTTGTGCCCAGCTTAAAAATTTATAACGTTCTTCATTACGTTTAAACTCTAAGTCCATGTTGAATTCAAGCGCGTCTGCTGTACCCGCTCTATCAACCTGTACAGAGTGATCGATTACAAGATCTACAGTAATTTCCGGATTAATTTTATCAGGATCTCCACCCATGTCCGCCATTGCTTTTCGAAGTGAAGCCAAATCAACGACAGCTGGAACACCTGTGAAGTCTTGTAAAATTACGCGAGATGGTTTAAATGGAACATCGATATCTTGAACATCTTTCGTTCCCCACTTCGCTAAATTTGTAACATGCTCTTCTGTAATGACACGTCCATCAACTTGACGAAGTACAGATTCAAGCAAAACTTTAATTGAATATGGTAATTGTGATACGTTGCCAACCCCTGCATTTTCAAGCGCTTTCAATTGATAATAATGATACGTTTTTCCATCTACTTCAAATGTTTCACGAGATTGAAATGGATTATGTTTGACCATTATGTTTCCCCCCTGTTAAACGTGACTGAGTTGTCTGAATATAAAATGTAGACAAATTTTTCAATACCTTACGATAATATCTTATTACAACTTTCTAAATAAGTAAATAATAAGAAACTTATAGTTTATCATAAGTTTTCTTTATCTCTGGAATTTTGAATAGTCTTCGCTCTCCTTATGAATACTATTACCATAAAGTAAAGCTTTCTCTTTGAGTATTACTTTACGTTCATACATGTATCATTATTTGTTTATAAAGAAAACATTATAGGGGTGAAACTAAATGGGTAAACGTAAAGCAAATCATGTAATTCCAGGAATGAATGCTGCATCAGCACAAGGACAAGGAACTGGTTATAATGAGGAGTTTGCAAACGAACCACTAACACCAGCTCAGCGTCAAAATAATAAAAAACGTAAGAAGAATCAGTAATGAAAAATCCCAAAAGGTACTCCTTTTGGGATTTTTATTTAATGTTTATAACGTAACAATTCCGAAACTTTTACAAATCGATACCCTTCTTTTTGAAGGGCCGGCAGAATTTTCTCTAATGCAGCTACAGTTTGACTCCGATCACTTCCACCATCATGTAATAACACTATATCTCCACTCTTCGCATTTTTCACAACATGATTCACAATGGACTCAGTTCCTGGATTTGCCCAATCTTTTGGATCTTGATGCCAAGACCATAAAACGGTTTGATAACCCGCTTCTTTTGCCGTCGTAAAAACTGCGTAGTTAATATATCCACCTGGTGGACGGAAAAGTAGCGGCTCCTTTACCCACTTTTGTAAATACTTTTTCCCCGCTAAAATATCATCTTTTAATCTTTCATCAGATGCACTTCTAGCATATAAATGATTCATCGTATGATTTCCAATCTCATGTCCTTCCTTTAGCACCTGCTTAACTAAATACGGATTCCGCTGAATCCGAAAACCAATCATAAAAAAAGTTGCCTCAGCTTTATATTGGTGTAATAGCTTTAACACCTGCGGAGTATACGTAGGATCCGGACCATCATCAAATGTAATTGCAATTATCTTCTCGTTATTTGGTACCTCCCACGTTACATAACCCGTAGGCTCTAATTCTTTTCTCATCAGCATTTTCGCTTCTACTTTGTCCACTTGAAATATATGTACAACACAAACCAAACAAATGATTATTACAGAAATTTTTCTTTTCAACATATTGACTCCAAACTTGAACAGGTTGTTGAACTCATACAACCTGTTCAATCGCCTAGCAGATCCACATCTCGTATAATGTTTTGCAAATTACTTTCATACTGCTCAAGTTGTGGACGTTGTGTTTCAGATGCTACTTCCAATGCATTTTGAATTTGTTCATATGCCTCTTGAACTTCTTGGCGTAAATGCTTTAAATCCTGACCATAATTCGGGTCATTTTTCACAATATTTTTGTATAAATTTTCCGCTTGTACGACTCCTTGTTGTGCGGCTTGAAAAGCTTGCTGTTTATCTTTATGATACGGCATACGCTTTCCCCTTTCTGTTATAGTTAGTCTCACTTAGCTTTACCTTTTTTCATAAAAACATTCTCGTATAAATTTACAAAGTTCTCTCATTCTAAATACAAGAAGGAGGTGCAACACAACATGGAAAAAAACAATAGCAAGTCTATTCGTCAAAACACAAAAAAAGGACAGCCTTCTGGGCAACCTGAGCCGCTAAGTGGGTCACATAAAGTAAAAAACCGAAATCATTCAAGACAAAAAAATCACACGCATCACGATATGTAAAAGAAGGACAATGCACATGTATTGTCCTTCTCACTTAAGCTATTTACAACAAACCACTCAACATATTTTCTAGTTTGTTTTTCACCTCTAATTTCTTAATGCATATTATAATATGAATTGAGACTTTACGGAGGGTGTCTTACATGGGCAAGAAAAAGAAAAACTGTCTTTTTCATGTTGATGGTTTTGAAGAATGGATGGATCAGTTTTGCTCTGATTCATACGACAACTTCAGTTTCCCTAATCACATTCACATTGATCTTTGTGAAACGGAGCAAGAGTATATTTTAGAAACTGATATCCTTAATGTGTCAGAACAAGATGTACTTATAAACAAGATGGAGACAGGCCTAGCAATTCATATATTTCATAAGAACTCGTCCTTGCAACGAACAATTTCTTTACCTGCTAACATCATCTATAAAAAAATGCTAGCCTGTTTAGAAAATGGCTTTCTTGCCATACACATTTCAAAAACTGAAGTTGCAAATGAACATGAGAAAAAAGTTCTTTTTTTTAATTAAAACGTTATATAAAAACAGAGTAGAAAAAGTTTGTTACTAATTTTTCCTACCCTGTTTTTTCTTTATTTTATATAAAGTGAAACTTCCATCAGTGTGGGTTTTCTTCATCTCCCACTGATGGAAAGCCTTCACCACTCGAGCTTTTACGAGCAGTTATCCCCTACCTATCTTCCTTTCTTCTCTCTGAACCTTGAGATAGGGAGGATTACTGTCCGTTAATGCGGGGTAAAATTAAGCTTCTAACCCTATTTCATGCATATGCATAGAAAAAGAAAGCAAACTAACAGCTTTCTTCTCCCTGTTTTTATAGTAAATATGATTACACCTTGGCTATCCTAGATAATTCCATGTCAATACCATATGTAAACTGTAACTCTTTGCAAACGTCCTTGATTAGGATGTTCACATCATACTTTTCATTAAATTCAAGAACCGCATTTTCCACTTCCTCATACGTATATTTGTATTCACCAGTGATGACACTTTTTAAATCAAAGCATTCATTGATACAAAGCTGAACGAGAAGCTGATCATACATAGCGGACACATCTTCTTTTTTCCATAATAACTCTTTCACATATAACCGATCGAATATTATACTTTCTCGATTACACTCCATTAAAGTCCGAGTCATTCCATGTAATTCTCGATATAGTTCAGAAATATTTGTATTGAGACGAATCAATTTGTCTACGCCATTTTCATACAGCATTTCATCCACCCCCGTATATTCCCTTTTTCTTATTATAGCAAGAAAATTCTAAAAAAGAGATTTTTTCTTCTGAAATATTAGGAAACTTATTTAGATTGTTTTACAATGAAACTAGTGAGATAGAAAGGAGTACGAAAGTGAACCAAAAATTATATTACATCGATGCCTATCAGCAAACATTTACAGCACAAATTATTAAACAGGCCTATGATAGCGAAGAAAAATTATATGTTACTTTGACAGAAACAGCATTTTACCCAACTGGCGGTGGGCAACCACATGATACAGGAACATTAAATGAAGCTTCCGTCGTCAATGTTGAGGAAGTTGAGGGCGAAATCCGTCATTTTATATCAAGTGAATTACATACAAAAGAGGTAACGGGTAAAATTAATTGGCAGCGTCGTTTTGATCATATGCAACAACATACAGCTCAGCATATTCTATCCGCTGCATTTTGGGATCATTTTGACATTCCCACAATTGGTTTTCATCTTGGAAAAGAAACGATAACAATTGATTTAGATACACCTGAACTTTCGATAGAAACAGCTACTAGCGCACTCCAAATTGCAAATCAGATTGTCTTTGAAAATCATCCTATCCATATTAAATGGATGAACTTAGAGGAAGCAAAACAGTTACCTCTCCGAAAAGAACCAACAATTACAGAAAATATTCGCGTTGTAATCATTGAAAACTACGATTACAACGGTTGTGGTGGCACACATCCAAAATATACAGGTGAAGTGGGGCCAATTCATATAATAGGGTGGGAGCGGAATAAAGGTGGTATCCGTTTAACATTGGTTGCAGGATGGCGTGTACTCAAGTTAATGAAGCGTCATCAACAAATTATTAAAGACGTTTCCAAACAGTTAAATAGTAGTGAAAATGATATTCCAAATAAAGTAACCCAGCTTCTTACTTCTCAAGAAGAAAACGAAAAAGCACTACAAACTATGAACGAAAAACTACTTTTCGTAGAAGCAAATAAATTGTTGCAACAATCCATAGACATACATGCTGGAACACTCATTTCTAAAGTCTTTACACATCGTTCCATGCAGGAAATCACGAAATTATCAGCTATCATTACCGAACAAAATGAAAACTCTATTACATACCTAGTTACCGAAAATGAAGAAAAATTACAATGCGTTCTTGCATGCGGGAAAGCGGTAACAGCAAACATGAATACAATTTTGAAAAATGCTCTTCCTACTATTGAAGGAAAAGGAGGCGGTAATCAAAAAAGCGCTCGCGGCGGAGGAAAAGCAATTATTACAGGTGAAGAATTTCTAGCTCATCTTATTCATTTATCACAAGAAACATTTTAAAGTACAATCTAAAGGATAGCCTGATGCTATCCTTTAGATTTTTATCTACTTACAAGCCAATATTTTGTTTCAATCCTTGATAAGTTCCTGCATTAGGAAATCCTTTTTCAATAAGTTCAATAAATGCCTCAGAAAAATGATAATTTCGTAATTCTGTTAGTGGTACCATCTTCACATCATGGATTGGATTATGATCGAATTCATTAGACGGTAGCTTTATTTCTCCCGACACCCTTTCAAGTAAAAACGTAATATGTACTAGTGATGGCGTAACATCCGGTTTATCACAAATATATAGTAATTTCTTAATTCTAGTTTCCAATCCCGTCTCTTCTCTCATTTCTCGAATCATAGCTTCTTCTAACATTTCTCCACCCTCTACTCTTCCGCCTGGTAAAGACCAATTTCGATCAGAAACTTTTTGTTTTACAATTAAAAGGTTTTCTTTCTCAATCAAAATTCCAGTTACTCGAACTTGTAATAAATGATTCATATAGTCTCCTCTTTTCATTCTATACATATGACTTCCAAGCTATATAATTCTAGATTATTAGCTAAACCCCTTCCACAAAAGGAACGTACGTTTTATAATTAAAGAAAATTATGGAAGAAAGAAGCGATTTCTATGCGTCCGCCTTTAACAAGAAACATACTAATGGAATAAACGAGTCACAAGCATAGCTCCTGATGCACCGTAAGGATGACCGAGTGCAATTACTCCACCGTTTACATTTAACTTTTCATAGGAAATTTGTAATTCTTGCGCACAGGCCACGATCCTGGCAGCAAGGCCTCATTCATTTCAATATAATCAACATCGTCTATTGATAAGTTCTGATCTTGCAATAACTTTTGCACAGCAAATATAGGTCCACCCCCTGGTAAATGCTGATTTACACCAATAACAGCACTATGAACAAACCGAAGAATTGGTTTGTTCCCAGGTTTATGAGCCTTTTCTTAATTACTTTTCGATATCTTTATGCAAATGCTCTAATTCTTTTCGTAACTCTTGTTTCAAAAATTTACCAACTGATGTTTTAGGGATCTCCTCCATAAAAACGATATCATCCGGCAACCACCACTTCGCAAACTGCGGTCGTAAAAATTCATATAATTCTTCTTTCGTTACAGAACTATTTTGTTTTTGCACAACACATGCAACAGGTCTCTCCTGCCACTGAGGATGAGGTACTGCGACAACTGCAGCTTCAAATACAGCCTCATGTGCCATTAAAGCATTTTCTAAATCTACAGATGAAATCCACTCACCCCCACTTTTAATAACATCTTTTGCGCGATCAACAATTTTAACGCAGCCCTCCTCATCAACTGTAATAACATCCCCTGTATATAACCAACCATCACGGAAACCTTCTATAGTGCGTTCGTCATTATAGTAACTTGCAGCTATCCATGGTGCTCGTAAACATAATTCTCCCATTTCAGCTCCGTCCCATTTCACTTCCCCATTTACTCCCACTACTTTCATTTCAACGCCTGGTACAAGATATCCTTGCTTTGATCGAATTTCCAGTTGCTCTTCATAGGATAAATCTGTTTCATAGCTTTTTAACCGTGCAAGTGTCACAAGTGGACTTGTTTCCGTCATACCGTATGCATGCACAAAAGGAACACTATGTTTTTGTTCGAATGCAGCTATCACACTTTTAGGTGCAGCAGCACCCCCACATAAAATCCGCTTCATACTTGATAAATCATAGTTATTATTTTCTAATTCTTGTAAAACACCAAGCCAAATCGTTGGTACACCAGCAGCCAACGTCACTTTTTCATCCTGGATCATTTCAAGTAATATTTTCGGTGTAAACATCGGACCAGGTAAAACTTGTTTTGATCCAAACCACGTTGCTGCAAAAGGTAATCCCCAAGCATTCACATGAAACATTGGAACAATTGCCATTGCTGCATCACTTTCAGATAATGCAGCTGTATCTGCTAATCCTAGAGTCATACAATGAAGTACCGTACTACGATGTGTATATACAACACCTTTTGGGTTACCTGTTGTCGCTGACGTATAACACATACCTGCCGGTGTGTTTTCATCAATATCTTTTAAGAATTGGAAATCAGGATCCCCTTCTGTAAGAAGCTGTTCGTAGTGATAGACCGGCTCTAGTGAAGTTTCTGGAAGTTCTTTTTTGTCGGTCATAATGATGTATGCTTGTACAGTCAATAATTTACTTTGAATTTTTTCAACGAGGGGTACGAGATCTTCATCAACGAGTAAAATGCGATCTTCCGCATGTCCAATAATATAGGAAATATGCTGTGCAGATAAACGAATATTAATAGTGTGCAAGACAGATCCAATACTCGGAATAGCAAAATACGCTTCCACATGACGATGATGATTCCACGCTAAAGTCCCAACTCGTTCTCCCTCTTTTATCCCTAATTTCTGTAACGCACTAGAGAGTCTCCTTGTTCTTTCTCCTAATTGCTTGTATGTTAAAGTTGTTATAGTATCATGTGTACGCGAAACAATTTCTTTTTTTGGAAACAACTTTTCTGCCCTTTCTATCATTGAACTAATTGTTAATGGTACATTCATCATCATATTTCTCCCAACCTCCTATTAAAGCGTTTTCATTTTTAGACATTATACCAAACTTTCGCACTTATAAGTTTTATTTTTCTGTATTTTCAGAATTATTTCCGAAGAAATATTTCTTCTAGCACACACCTCTCATAGAAAACAGAGAGTGACTCCTTTATAAACCACTCTCTGTCTTTTTGAACATATGTATCACACAAAATCGCATACCTCTTCATATCACGACATGTTCTTTTTACAAATACATCATTTTTAATTATTTTTTTGAATTATATTCGAATATATCAAGAATATCTCGTATATGTATCAGACATAATATTAATCGATTTGTATAAGGCATTGGATATGAATGCTTTTCTTCTATTTATATTGGTTTCTGCTTGAACTTTTGATAATTTCGCACTTTCAACAAAAGTATACTTCCACAATCCGTACAAATATAAGCATCTACTGGAGAAGACGTAAACATCGTTTCTTTTTTTCTTATTTGCGCATATCCAACAAACTCACCTTCCCCAATATTGCTAGAGCCACAATAAGAGCATGTATGTATCTCTTTCTTTCGCATGAGAGCACCACCTTCGTTCTGTTTCTACTCCCTTCGACAGCAATCTTCCAATTTCCTTCCATAAAAAATCCTACTTCTCCTAAATTTTAAAAGGAAAAATAACCTTAGGGTCGTATTCATACATTGTAAATACATATTACATTATTTTTTGGAGGTAAAATATTGAACTCTACTATTACACTTCATTCAGCAAAAGTAATCGAACAAGCAGAAATCAACATGTTATCCGCTAGATTATTAGCTTTGCAAACAATGGAAAAAAATCCAATGCAAGTAGATATCAAGCAATTTGAAAATGCGACTGCATTTTCATCAAAAATTATTTCCGGGCCTTCCTTTAATACAGTAAAAGGTGAAGTAAAAGAAGTTGTTGGGAAAGTAACTGACAATAAGGAATTACAAGCTACAGGTAAATGGGATAAGATAAAAGGCACCGTGAAGCATACTGTGGGTAATGTAACAGAGAAAGTACATGAACATAAATAAAACGAGCCTATTTAAGGCCCGTTTTATTTACCATCCTGTTTTTCTAGCACGTATAAATCCTCTTCTATGTTCGACAACTTATCTGTAATTAACTTTCTCGCATCTCCAATCGCTTGGTTATATGCATATGGTCCAAGTAATTTTATCATTTCTTCTATTAAACGCTCTGCTTGAAAACGTCCGATTGTATCTAAGTCTTCCTCTTCAAAAAACCTCTGAATTTGTTCTACAAGCTCATCTTTCTTTTCATTTGGTATTTTTACATTCATCATGAATCCTCTTCTCCTCTATATTTGAGATAATGTTTTCCTTAACTCTACCATAGAAAAACGTGTTCCTGGGCAAGTTTTTGTGACACCTTCTAATTCCCGATGACCAAGTATATGTTCTTCACATATAGAAAACTTCTTCATAAACCACTTACATAGTGAATGTAAAGAATCGATTTGCGCTAAAGTCGGATCATATTTATCAAAATTACCTGTCATACAAATCCCTATCGTTTTGCTATTATATCCTTTTGCATGGGCTCCAATGTATAATCCTCTACCTTCAAACACCGTCCCATCTTCTTCAATAAAATAATTATATCCGATGCCACTCCATCCTCGTACCTTTTGATGGAATTCATGTGTTTTATACACATCCCATCCATCTTCAGCAGTGTGATGAATGATGAGTTTTGTTACGTTTTGTAAAGGCTGCAATTCATCTTGAAACGTCAGTTTTGCTTGCTTAAATTCCATTCAGGATCCTCCTTTACAACTCAATCATGATTATCGTTTTATCATCTGGTCGAATCCGTTTTTGTTCTTCTAATTCTTCTATTATAGAAACATATTCTTTTATACCATGCATGCTTACATATTGTACTGTTTGCTCAAGTGACCAGTCTGGGTGAAATAATCCATCCGAACAAATAAATATTCCTTTCATTTCAGAAAGTGGAAATTCTCCTTGTTGGATCCAAGTAATTGCTTCCGACATCCCATTTGCTACTGAATACCCATTTGGCATATTGGCAAGATAACGATTATATTTTAGTTGCTGCCTAATGTCATTAAATATATATTCTTCCGGTACAAGAAGTCCCTTTTTCCTATCTTCTTCACGCTTTCTTTTCGCTCGTGCACTAATTCCTTTCACTGTATCTTTTGTTAACACCTTTATGGTTTCATCACGCAATGTAACAACAATCATACAGTCACCAAGTTGAGCATATTGAATGCTTCTATCCTTTATACGAACTACAGCAATACATGTACACCATACATGATCTTTCTTTGTTATATCAATCTCATAATCTATCATTTTTTCTTGTAACACTTCGTTTGCGCTTGCAATTGCTTTTTGCAAACTTGTCACTTCTTTTAGCGATGTAAAATGACTTGCAAACACGTTTGAAGCTAGATATGCTCCATTATGCCCCTCTTCATCTTGAAACGGGACAAGTGGCGTTGCACCATCGCATACACCATAGATTTTCAATCCTTCATTACAAAAAAACGAATCCTCACACTCCTGCTTCAAAGGACTTTTCTGTTGATACATTTGAATTTTCATATTTTTACACCCCTTTAATGAAATATGTAAAAATAATTTGATTTTTCGAATCAGTCTAACTTCCCGAAATAAACTGTTTTCCCCTAATACTTTCAATTTCATATATAATCTTGAAATAATATGATTTTTTAGTGAAGGACGGGAAAAAGATGGTCAGATTTCTTGGAGTTATCATTGGTTCTATCATTATTGCAGTTGCCTTTAATCTTTTCCTTATCCCCCACAAGATTTTGAGTAGTGGAATTGGTGGAATTGCTATTATCTTAGGAATTGTAACCCCTGTAAACACAGGAATTATTAACTTTGCATTAAACTTACCTATTCTTATTTTAGGGTACATAGGTCTTGGAAAAAAAGTAATTTTTAATACAGTTGTCTCTGTTGTAGTATTATCTGCAGCATTATACTGGATTCCAGTACAAATCGTCGCAAAAGATCCCCTTCTTTCTTCCATATTTGGCGGCGTAATTGCAGGGGCAGGAATTGGCCTTGTCTTTAATTGTCATGGTTCCACAGGTGGATTTGATATTATCGGTATGCTACTATCTCGCAAAAAAGATATTAAACTTGGTGGACTCCTCATTATTTTAAATACAGTCGTTGTTGTCATTGCTGGATTTTTCTTTGATTGGGATGTAGCATTAACGAGTTTACTTTCAATCTATGTAACAGGTAAAGTAATTGATGCTATTCATACGAAACATCGTAAAGTTACACTTATGATTGTAACAAATCAAGCTGAAGAAATGAAAAAGAAACTCCTTTCAACTGTTGTGCGAGGAATTACACTTCTTGATGGTGAAGGTGCGTATTCAAGTGAGAAAAAACGTGTACTTATGACTGTTGTTTCACGTGAAGAGCTTGCTGATATGAAACTAGCCATTTCTGAAATTGATCCACAAGCATTCGTTAATATTACGGAGACTGTTGAAGTATTAGGGTTATTTAGGAGAGGTTAAAAAACTAGGTGAAGTTCCACCTAGTTTTTTATTTATTCTCCATAAATTCTAGTCTATTCCCAAATGGATCTGAAACATAAAATCTAATTATATCTGGACGAGCATAATCATCTATGACTTGAATCCCTTGCCCGATTAGTTTTCCCTTAAATTCATCGATCCCCTGAACATAAAAAGCTGGATGCGCTTTTTTAGCCGGAGAAAAAGTTTGTTCAACTCCTATATGAATTTCTTGATTTCCACAACGAAACCAACAACCGCCACGTTTTCTTAATTCTTCTGGTTTCGGAATTTCTTCTAAACCTATTTTATATCCATAAAAGTCTCTTGCCTCTTCTTCACACCCTACAGGTGCTGCTACTTGTACATGGTCAATCCCTTGAATATAACCTGCCATATCTCTCTCCTCCTTTATATTTTCATTTTATAGTATACTGCTTTAAAAATAACTTATATAAACTTTATAAAACTCCATAAGATTTACTTAACAGCCACAGGCATATCATTTGTTCTATAATGAAGAAGGTGTTTTAATAACAACTTAATCGAAAAGAATTAAAATGCACATTATTCTGTAAATTTGTTTTTTATAGAAATATATAATGTTTTTCATATATTATATTTATAATAGGTATTGAATCTGTTTTAGATGCTAGTGCACGGAGGAAAAATTATGAGTCGGAAAAAGTTCTCATCTATTCAAAAAAATCGTCATTCGGCTATACCCCGCCGTTTGCGAAATCATATTCAAAATTGTACTTTAACAGAAATGTACGCATCTCTTTTTGAACATAATCCTGATGGTATTATTTCATTGAACTTACAAGGAATCATATTACATATTAATCCCTCTGCGGAAAAAATATTGGGATATACTTCAGAGGAATTAGAAAGAAAAACAATTACTTCTATTATAGAAGCACATATTTCTGATCAAGTACTGCAATTTATAAAAAATACTACAGCTGATAATCAAGAGGAATACATACTTTCTATCCACCATAAAGATGGATATCAAATAGATGTAGTTACAAAATTAGTCCCTATTTTTATTCAAAAGCATCTCTCAGGTGTATATGCAATTATGAAGCCACTCGAGAAATCTGAAAGAATCGAAAAAATGTTAAAAGAGAGCGAAAAACGATTGCGCACATTGATGGACTCAATGCCTGCCTTTGTCATCTTTAAAGATCATGAAGGGCGCTGGCTTGAAGCAAATGATTACGCACTTTCTTGCTTTGATTTTCATGATGTTCCTTATCACGGAAAAAAAGATAGTGAACTCGTTCAATATAATGAAGCGTACCGCGAAGCATTTTTACATTGTGAACAAATTGATGAACTCGCATGGCAACAAAAAAAAATTATTCATGGCGAAGAATTTATTATTCATAAAAGTACGTCCAACCTTATCTTGGATCTTTCAAAAGTTCCACTCTTCCATCCTGATGGCTCACGAAAAGGCCTTATTGTTATGGGCAGGGATGTTACTGAATTAAAGAAAACAGAAAAATTACTACGAAAATCTGAAAAATTAGCAGTAGTCGGACAACTAACAGCAGGAATCGCTCATGAAATCCGCAACCCGTTAACGGCCTTAAAGGGATTCTTAACATTATTGCAACCCGATATTAGCGAACAAAACAAATGGTATATAGATGTTATGCTAAGCGAAATTTCACAAATGGAATCCATTACAAGTCAATTTATGGCAATGTCTAAGCCACAAGTGTTATCTATTCATTCTCACCAAATCCAATCATTAATTGAAGAAGTAGTAACCTTTATTTTACCTACCGCCATCATGCATAGTACACATATTATTATGGATCATCTTTCGACTATGCCAGAAATTCAATGTGATGGTAATCAACTAAAGCAAGTCTTTATTAATGTACTTAAAAATGCGATTGAAGCCATGCCTCGCGGAGGAAATATTTTCATCCAAACAAAGCAAGTAGATGAGAATTTCATTTTAATCCGTATTATAGATGAGGGGTGTGGCATTCCAGAAGATCGTATTTCTCGTTTAGGAGAACCTTTTTATAGTTTGAAAGAAAAAGGAACTGGATTAGGCTTAATGATGTGCTACAAAATAATCGAAGAACATTACGGTAAACTTCAAATCTCAAGTGAGTTAAATAAAGGAACAACTGTAGATATTCGATTACCCATCTCACCGCTACCAAATAATAACGAAATGGAAAAAGAGTAAATAGATCTTTCTATTTACTCTTTTTATAGTAATTTACTAATATTTTATTCTGTCGCTTGCTCCAGTATTGTTTACATCTCATCAAATTCGTGATGTACAACTTTTTCAAATTCATTTGTTAGCAAGCTGACTATTATCATAGCTAGTAAACTTGACGAAAATCCTGGTACCATTTCATACATCATTTCTTTTAGACTTGGAATTTATACCCAAGCAATAACTGCCACAACACCAACGATCTAATGTTTCGCGCTATTTCTCTCACTTTTCACCTACTACTGGAAATAATTTCGATAACGGAATAACTCTACCTGTTTCATCTTTAAATACAATGTGATCCCTTGTTAAATGCCGTGGACTTTTCACCCCTGCCGCTGCTGATAACGCAAACAAACTATATCTCATGCTCACAATATAATTCATCACGCGCCACTTTTTTTCATTGTGGTCTAATGCCTTTTGATAATGTGGATTCGTTGTCGCAACCCCCGAAGGACATTGTCCGGAATGACACTGAAGTGCCATAATACATCCACTTGCCATCATAAATCCGCGCGCAGAATTTACTGCATCGGCACCAATTGCTAAGGCTATTGCTACTTTATCGGGTGTTACTAATTTTCCCGATGCAAAAACTTTCAACTTATCTCGAACATTAAAACGACAGGCTGTATCAACAAACGTAATGAGTGCTGGTATAAGTGGTATCCCCATACTATCTGCCATCGATTTATAAGTGGCACCAGAACCTCCTTCCGAGCCATCAATTGTAATAAAATCTGGATAAATATTTAATTCCTTCATCGTTTGTAATAACTCTTCTAGCGGTTTTTGTTGCCCGATAACTATTTTCATTCCAACTGGTTTATCACCTTTTTCTTGCAAATCATGAATAAAACGTAAGGCGTCTTTAGCATAATGTAAAAACGCAAAACGATTTGGCGAATTTATCGTTTCCCCTTCTTTTACTTTTCGAACAGCAGCTATTTTCCGATTCACTTTTTGTCCCTCTAAATGTCCACCGCGTATTTTTGCACCTTGCCCAAATTTCAGTTCGAATGCTTTAATATTCGGCTCTTTAGCTTTAACTACGAACTCATCCATTGAAAAATTCCCCTCTTCATCACGGTATCCAAATAAACCTGGACCGATTTGAGCAATAATATTTGCACCTGTTTGTATATGCTCTGGAATTACACCACCCTCACCTGTATTAATCCATGACCCCCCTGCCATTTTTGATCCATATCCTGTAGATAAAATATAATTTTCACCAATTGCACCATAAGAAGTAGCAGATGCCCCAAACATTCCATATATTTTCCATGGAAACTTACGATTCTCTCCAACTACAATTGCATCATCTTCTTCATATAGCCAAAGATTTGTTTCATCTGCAGTTAATTTTTCTTTTCTAGAAAACACACCTTCTTTATGAATTACATATTTTTTTGCAGCACGCTCTTCAGAAAGGTCCACATTGAGTTCTTCTGTAAGAACTGGAAATAGAGTGTTTGCAATATAATATCCAGATGCATCAAAATCCCGTTTCGAGCCAAAACCTAGAACTTCAGATCGATATTTTGCTAAAAACATTACACTTTGAAAATCATAACGTGAAAAAGGTTTTCCATCTGTATCATTATCAAACCAATATTGCCGAAATTCAGGCCCTATCTTCTCCAGTAAAAAACGCATCCTTCCTAGATACGGATGGAGTTTCAATATAGAATGATGTGTTCGTTTCTTAATAAAAAATGTAGCCATAAAAAAGATAATGAACAGCAAGATTAACAATAATAATATACTAATAATAACGAGTAGCGTTTCATTCATTTTCGCTTCCCCCCTATCATGCCATTCTCTTATATTTTTTGCTTACATAATAAAAGAAGAACACCTTATGTGCTCTTCTTTTATTATTATTCATATCAATGTAGCAAGATGCTGTTTTGCATCGTATTCCTCTAAACTTTCCCCGCGTTTAACACGATGAACAAAATCCGGATTAGAAATCAATGGTCTACCAAATGCTGCTACATCAATTGTTCCTTCTTGTAGTGCTTCTTCTGCCTCTTTTGGATTTAAATTCCCCACTCCTACAATTATACCATTCCAATATTTACGAACTAATTGATGTAAGTTTTTTCCGTCAGCTATAACTTGCATATAATTCATTGTGGAAGGGTGGATCATCGTTAGTCCTACTTCATGGAACATCTCTACGAAAGTTTGAATTGCCTCTTCAGGATCTTCCCACATATAGCTTGGATTATCACCTTTAAATGCAGAAAAACGAATAAGTGTTTTATCTGCACCAACTGCGCTTATAACAGCTTGTAATACTTCTTTCATAAACGTTAACCTTTGTTCTAAGTCTCCGCCATATTGATCCTTTCGATGATTCGCAATTTCATAAGCGAATTGATCAATTAAATACCCATGTGCCCCATGAATTTCTACCCCATCGAAGCCTGCTTCTATCGCATTCCTAGCAGCTTGCGCATACTGTTCGATAGTCTCTTGAATTTCTTCTATCGTCATCGCTTCTGGCTTATCAAAAGGCTTCCGAAAACGTGGGACATTTCCTTGAGCAGCAATCGCAGAAGGTGCTTGTGGTAAGAATCCACCTGTTAGTTCATGATGGCTCATACGTCCTACATGCCATATTTGCGCAATAATTGTTCCACCTTCTTTATGTACTGCATCTGTTACTAACTTCCAAGAATCAATTTGCTCCCCGGTATAAATACCTGGGACACCTGGATTCCCCTTCGCTCTTGGGCTAATTATAATTCCTTCCGTAATAATTAGACCAACACCATCTGCCGCACGTTTACGGTAATACTGGACTACGTCAGCTCCAACTACTCCTGTTTCATCATTAGCAAAACAACGCGTCATCGGTGCCATTGCCACGCGATTCCGAAGAGACCAAGCACCCATTTGAATTGGATCAAACAGCTTTGTCTCTTCAATATTTTGAAAAGATCCCCAATTGTTTATATTCGTGCCTTCATATATACTTGCTGCTTTACTATTTGAACTTGCCATCCTGTTTCCCCCTTAATTCAATATTATTTCAATAAATCATTAAAAAACTAACTATACACGCATCATAATTCCTCCTATATAACAACGTCAATTTACACGCCCTTATTGTAGAATATCCGTATATTAAACATCGATAATACCCATTTCTCCATAGCTGTACTCCTTTTTTACTTCTCAATTGATTATTGTTATGTAGATAAAATTAAAAATGGTTTCCTAATTAGGAAACCATTTTTATAGTTGACCATATGACGCTAGCAATTTATTTATCTTTTTTACGCAAAGAAGATAAATAATTACTATCTCCTCAGATGTGAAAAATTCTTAACGATAGAAGTGAGATTGATTAATTATTCTTCTAGAAATAATAACTTATATATACCTAAAACAATGAAAGCCCTACCTCTCTTTCATCCTTACGGCTCCTTGTCCGTGCCAGTGTGAATCAGGATTACAAAAATCAAGTAACTATTTTATCGAGTCATTTAATAAAATTTCGAACATTCGTAAAAGAAATTAAAAAATAAAAATGGATTAGATTGTAGAAATAACAAAAGAGGTTAATGCTCTAAAAGTGGTTTGAAAGAGTTGAATGTCTTTGAAATGATTGATTCTTTATAATTATATTCCCAAAAAATTCAAAATCTTTTTTTGGGATGTAATACATTATCTATAATGAACCTTAACAAAAGCTTTTCATTTGATTTTCTGTGATACCTTTAATCAATCCCAGTTCACTAATCAAAAATTCATGTGCGTTATCTAACATTTTCTTTTCGCTTGCATTAAGTGCTTTTTCTTTCTGCATACGCATTAAATCACGTACAACTTCAGCACCTTCTTGTATTTTACCCGTTTTTATTTTATCTGTGTTCACTTTATACCTTTGTTTCCACGTAAGTAATCTATCTGATTCTCCATGCTGAAAAATATCTATGATGCGTGTTAATGCCGTTATATCCGTAACTGGTCGTATATTTGAACTCAATATTTTTCCCGTAGGAATCATTACTTCCATATTACTGGCCGACATTTTTATGACATAATACTGTTGTTTTTCTCCTGAGATTTCCTTTTCTTCTATGGCTTTAATTATACCTGCTCCTTGCATTGGATAAACAATGTTATCGCCAATTTGAAACAAATAATCCACCTCCATATATGGTAACCTTCTCAAGCTTAACATACATTTATTTTTTTAGCAAAATTTTTATAATATCACAAAATTATTTTTCGCGTCAACTTATTTCCTCTTGAAAAATAAGATTGAGAAATAATAATAATAATTCAATAAAAACAACTTCCCATTACTAGCAAAACAAAGTTCAATTTGCGAAAAACACTATCCTTTTTATTCTACAATTCCTTTATCAGAAACCTCTATGCATTTCGGGTTCAAAACTCTAATTCACCACCTAAATAATGCATTATATTAATCAGGGGATGTATATGGTGATCATTGTTCTTTGTCTACTTGCATTCTGAAATCTCGGTTAAAACGTAGATTCGTTTTTCCTTATACAAAACCAGTTTACTCTTGTATCTTTTCTTGTGTGGTACTTCTATTTTTTGACATACTTTTATTCCCATCCTTGCAAGAGTTCTTATAAATACTTAACTAGTTTGTGTTACTATTATAGGAAATGAGGTCATTTAGAAATCTTATAAAACAAAAAGTACACCACTACATATAAGAGTGATGTACCATTTTCAATATAATGTGCAACAGGATAGACAAGATATTAGCTTTAAAAACCTTCATATGCTATCACTTATCTTTACTATTACAGATTAGGAAAGACTTTTTTTCCTATATACTAACCTGCTTACTAACCGCTTCCCTTGCTAATAGGAAACTCATAATAACTTGTGCAGCTACACGACTCGTCATATCCCTAAAATCAAGTGTTGGGTCAATTTCTACAATGTCCATACCCTGAACAAGTGGTTCTTGACCAAGTGTCGTAATCGCATCGAGTAAAGTCGTACTATCCATACCACCTGGGCCAATTGCTGGACAACCTGGGGCAAATGCTTGATCTAATACGTCCATATCGACAGAAACATAAATAGCTGTAACTCCTTGTCTACGTAAACTCTCAATGCTTTCTGTAATGATATCTTTAATCGCTACCTCGCGAACATGTTTCATTGTATATACTGTGACACCATGTTCTTTTGCATACTCATGATACGTACGAGCATTGGAAAAATTACGAATACCAATTTGAACAAGCTGTTTTCCTATAATCACATCATTCTCTAGTAAGCTACGAAATGGTGTTCCATTAGACGGTCCTCCGTCTTCTAAATTACGCAAATCATGATGTGCATCGAATTGAATAATGCCAACTTTCCCTTTACTACTTGCAAAACCACTTATACTAGGAAAACTAATGGAATGATCTCCTCCAAGAATAATTGGTACCATTTGTGGATTCAATTTCGTCAAACTGCCGAGCGTTTTAGCAATACGAGCATGACTTTCTTTTATGTCTGTAACATGCATGGTAATATCACCACAATCATACAAGACACTTTCTTTCATATCATGCTCTTCTGTAATCGCATATGTGCTATATGCATCTAGCATTGCGCGAATGGTTTTCGGCGCAAAACATGCACCAGAATGACTAATAGACGGCTTAGAAAGCGGTGCGCCAATTAATGCTGCACCAAAGATTTCTTCTCCCTCTTCCCAGCCTTTAATCATATCACTCCATTTCGTTACTTCACGATCAATAAACTTTGCATTTTTCTTTAAATAGTGGCCTTGCTCCACGTTTTGTCACCTCTTGTATATGCAAGATTACCATTCTTCCATACTGTATTTACATGACTCACACCATAATGATATGGTACATACGCATAATTATATGCATCCCATAAAACTAGGTCAGCCTTACGTCCAACACGAATTTTCCCAGCAACATCGCCGCGATTGATCGCATACGCTGAGTTAACTGTTACAGCATTCCAGACTTCTTCTGGTGTCATTTTCAATTTCAACATCGCAATGCTCATAATAAGTTGAATATTTTCAGTTGGGCAACTACCTGGATTAAAATCTGTCGCTAACGCAACCGCTACACCTTCATCAATCATTTTACGCCCACGTGCAAAGCTTTCTTTATTTAAGTAGAAAGTCGTTCCTGGGAGTAACGTTGCAACTGTATTGGAATTCGCTAGCATTTCAATCCCTTTATCTGATGCTCCAACTAAATGGTCCGCTGATGCCGCACCAATTTCTGCGGCAGCTTCTGCACCGCCAAGTGGATCAATTTCATCTGCATGAATCTTCACATCAAATCCAAGTTCTTTTGCTTTTAATAAAAAGTCTTTCGATTCTTCTACAGAGAATACCCCTGTTTCACAGAAAATATCAACAAACTCAGCTAATTGTTTTTCTTTCATCTCTGGTAATAACTCTAACATCCATTGTAAAAACTCTTTTGATTTTCCTTTATACTCTTTTGGAACTGCATGTGCTCCTAAGAATGTTGAAACTAAATCAATTGGATGCTCTTTTTGCAATTGTGCCGTCGCTTCTAATTGTTTCCACTCTGTTTCATCGTCCAATCCATAGCCACTCTTTGCTTCCACTGTCGTAACACCAAATGACAACATGCGATCTAAATGAAACTTCGCCTTTTGTACGAGCTCTTCTTTCGACGCTTGTTTTGTTGCATTCACAGTTGACAGAATACCGCCGCCTTGCTCTAAAATTTCTAAATACGGCACTCCCTGTAATTTAAGAGCAATTTCATTTTCACGAGATCCACCAAATACAAGGTGCGTATGCGGATCAACAAGCCCTGGAGAAACCATTTTCCCTTCGCAATCGATGGTTTCTTTTGCTTGCAACCCTTTTGCTTCTTCCGCTGTGCCAATGAAAGTAACAATACCATTTTCAATACCCACTGCACCATTTTCGATAACAGGAAGCGTGTTCATCGCTTCCTGTCTTAACAAGCCATCTTCTTGATCCATTGTTAGCAATTGACCGATATTCGTTAGTAAAATGTCCAGCATGTTTCTTCCTCCTTATTTCATCATTGGAATGTTAACGTCTTTTTCTTTTGCTGTTTCAACAGCTAAGTCATACCCTGCGTCAACGTGGCGAACAACTCCCATTCCAGGATCAGAAGTTAATACGCGTTCAATGCGTTTTCCCGCTGCTTCTGTTCCGTCTGCAACAATAACCATTCCAGCGTGAAGTGAATACCCCATACCAACGCCACCACCGTGGTGAACAGATACCCAGCTTGCACCATTAACACTATTGATTAATGCATTTAAAATTGGCCAATCCGCTACTGCATCACTGCCATCTTTCATTGCTTCTGTTTCACGGTTCGGTGAAGCTACAGATCCACAATCTAAATGATCACGACCGATAACGATTGGTGCTGATAATTCACCGTTTGCAACCATTTCATTGATAATACGCCCGAATTTTGCACGCTCTCCGTAACCAAGCCAACAAATACGTGATGGAAGACCTTGGAACTCAACTTGCTGACGTGCCATACGAATCCAGTTACATAAATGCTCATTATCAGCAAATTCACGTAAAATTACTTCATCTGTTTTATAAATATCTTCTGGATCACCAGAAAGTGCTACCCAGCGGAATGGTCCTTTTCCTTCACAGAATAATGGACGAATAAATGCTGGAACGAATCCTGGGAAATCAAATGCATTTTTTAACCCTTCATCAAAAGCAACTTGGCGAATGTTATTACCATAATCAAATGTAATTGCACCTTTTTGTTGCATTGCAAGCATTGCTTCTACATGTTTTTTCATGCTTTCTTTTGATAATTGTACGTAGCGTTCTGGATCTTCTTCACGAAGTTTTGCCGCTTCATCTAATGAATAGCTTACTGGAACATAACCATTTAATGGATCATGTGCAGACGTTTGATCTGTCACTAAGTCTGGTGTAATATCACGTTTCACAAGCTCTGGTAAAATTTCTGCGGCATTTCCTAATAGTCCAATTGAAATTGGTTCTTTCTTCTCTTTATATTCTTTCGCAACAGCTAGTGCCTCTTCTAAAGATTCTGTGTACATATCACAATACCTTTTTTCAATACGGCGATCGATGCTGCGCTTATCTACATCAATAGCAATGACTACCCCACCGTTCATCGTAACAGCAAGAGGTTGTGCACCACCCATACCACCTAAACCAGCTGTAAGTGTTAATGTACCTTTTAATGAGCCACCAAAATGTTGGCGTGCTGCCTCTCCAAACGTTTCATATGTTCCTTGTAAAATTCCTTGTGTGCCAATATAAATCCAGCTACCAGCTGTCATTTGTCCATACATCATAAGACCCTTTTTCTCAAGTTCACGGAAGTGATCCCAATTTGCCCACTTTGGTACTAAGTTTGAATTTGCTAGAAGAACGCGTGGTGCATCTTCATGTGATTTAAAAATTGCAACTGGTTTACCAGATTGAACAAGTAATGTTTCATCACTCTCTAATGTTTTTAACGAATCAACAATTGCATGATAGCTATCCCAGTTACGAGCTGCACGACCAATGCCGCCATATACAACTAATTCTTCTGGCTTTTCAGCTACTTCAGGATCTAAATTATTCATTAACATACGGAGGGCTGCTTCTTGAATCCAGCCCTTAGTTTGTAATTCTGTTCCTCTTGGCGCGCGAATTGTTTGTTTTACGTTTTCCATTTTAATCTCTCCCTTTTCCCTTTTTATAGTGTTGCATTTGCATCCAATCGTTCTAATGTAAAGCGACTTGTTTTTAACCAATGTGCAATATTTTCAATATCTGTTGAGAAAATACGGTCATTTGTAATTGACGGTACTTGCTGACGTCCTTGGTGATAAAACGCTTTCGTTACTGTACTCATCTCTTCAATACCACGATATTCCGCCGCTTGCATTGCACAAATCATTTCAATTGCAAGAACGCGTCTTACATTTTGAATGATTTGATGTGCATGACGTGAAGCAATTGTTCCCATACTCACATGATCTTCTTGGTTAGCTGATGATGGAATCGAATCAACACTTGCTGGATGAGCTAGCGTTTTATTTTCTGAAACAAGTGAAGCTGCCGCATATTGCATAATCATTGCACCAGACTGGAGTCCTGGCTCCGGGCTTAAAAATGGTGGTAAATCATTTAACTGCGGGTTCACAAGACGTTCAATACGGCGTTCAGAAATATTCGCAAGTTCTGCCATCCCGACCTTCAAAAAGTCCATTGCAAACGCAATTGGTTGTCCGTGGAAGTTCCCACCAGAAATTACTTTTTCTCCTCCATCAAAAATAAGTGGATTATCTGTTGCTGCGTTCATTTCAATTTCTAATTTTTCTTTAACATAATTTAAAACTTGCCAAGAAGCACCATGTACCTGCGGGATACAGCGAAGTGAGTATGCATCTTGTACACGAAGCTCCCCTTGCTTTGTTACAAGTTTACTATCTTGAAGTACATCGCGAATACGCTTTGCAACTTCCACTTGTTCTTTATAGCCACGTGCTTTATGCACATTTTCATCAAATGCATCGATAATGCCGCGCAATCCTTCAATTGTCATTGAAGCAATTAATTCTGATTGATAAGCAATCGCTTCAGCTTCGATATAAGAAAGGATTCCTTGCGCTGTCATCGCTTGCGTACCATTGATTAACGCAAGCCCTTCTTTCGCTTCTAATTCGATTGGCTCTAGTCCTTCTTCTGTCAGAGCTACCATCGCATGAACGCGTTTCCCCTTATAGAACACTTCACCTTCTCCCAATAGAACAAGAGCAAGATGGGATAATGGAGCTAAATCACCGCTCGCGCCTAATGAACCTTGCTGCGGGACAACTGGATGAATTTTACGATTTACAAACTCTAACAGCCTATTTACAACAAGTGGACGAACACCAGATACACCTTTTAACATCGTATTAGCGCGTAAAATCAACATTCCTCGCGATACTTCTTCAGGGAATGGATCGCCAATTCCGCATGCATGTGATTGAATTAAGTTATGTTGAAGTGCCTTTACATCATCTTTCTGAATGAGTACATCACTAAACTTTCCAAACCCAGTTGTAATACCGTAAACAACTTTTCCATCCTCTACGATTTTTTCTACAACTTCACGGCACTCAGCCACTTTTTTCATGCTGTTTGAGCAAGCTGTTACCCCTTCCCCTTCAAACAACAAACGTTTCATTTCTTCTACTGTCAATGAATGTCCTGTTAACGTAATCATCCTTTTTCCTCCTTAAAAGAGCAAAAGGGGACCTTACCTTTTTAAGACAGACTTCTGTCCCAAAAAGCAAGGCCCCCTTCTAACTAATAGACTATGGGCAAATCATATGTGATTAATTCCTAAACCAATCGCCTCATGCTCAGATCCTTTTACAGGCGCACCTATCGTTCCATAAAGTGCAACAGCAAGCCATTCGCCTTCTTTTTTCCCGTCGTATGGTGTACCGCGCACAATTGCAAACCGAAGACCTACCGTACGAAGAACGTCTGCTAACTGAATTTGACCTCTCGTCACTCCGTACAAAGCTTCCATGATTGCATGATAAAGTGCATGCGTTTCTCTGTAAACGTCTGTTTCAATAACTTGGTTGCTTTTAGCCGCTGTTTCCATTGCTGCGACAACCTTTTGCGAATTCATAGAACCAACTTTCCCAGTACAATATTTCCAACCTTTTGGAATGGATAATACAGGGCTTTCATTCTCGTCCGCAAGCGCCAACAACATGGCCATACGACCAATTCGATGTGTTCCTTGAAGAAGCATGTGACTCTCTCATTTCTTGTGAATTGTTTGAATATTACTTAATTTAAGAATATATGAAAACGGTTTAATCGTCAATAGTTTAAACGATTATTTGAATGATTTTTTTCAATACTCTGTTACCATTGTGTACACACTTTATTTACAGAAAATTCTAAAGCGTGCTATAGTCTCACTAACAGCTGTAAGGGGGACCAAAAATTGGTTAAGAGAAAAGATATTCACTTTCGAATTGACGAAAGATTACTAGAAAGATTTGAAGCAACACTTCATTATGAAGGCCTAAATAAAACAGATGTTTTAACACATGCTATTCAGCAATTTTGCATAAAGGTGGAATCAGAAAAAATGAATGACGTAAAAAGACAATACGCTGTAAGTAATCATCTTCAAACACGGATTGATACCCATAAAAAATATGAAGAAAAACGAGTAGACTTAGATGCAGTTGTAATTGAGCATTTACAATTACAAGGAACAGAAAAGATATTAGAGGTTGGATGCGCTAACGGGAAATTCCTTGCACTGCTACAAAAAAACGGTCATATGGGACATCTCACTGGTCTGGATCAATCTACAGCTATGCTGCGAGAAGCTGCTATGAATGCAGCACAGCAACATGTAAATATTGAATGGAAACTTGGAGACGCTACCAAACTTCCTTTCCCAGCTGATTCTTATGATTGGATCATCGCAAGACATATGCTGTATCACATGACGGATGTTGAAAAAACAATTCAAAGATTCCATAAAGTAATTTTTCCTGAAGGCAGGTTCCTAGCCACGACAAATTCCAAAATCTCATTACCCCGTATGGATGAGATTTGTAACAAAATGTTAGTCGCATTCGATTTACCCGAAAATTCACCATCAGCTTCTCCATTTTGTTTAGAAAACGGAAAACAATTATTACAATCTGTTTTTCAAACTGTGGAGGAAACAGTTATTCATAATGCACTTCTATTTCATCACGCTACACCTATCGTTAACTATATCTCTAGTATGTTTCCATCTTTAAACATACCTGATGACATTCATCTTCATTCAGAAATGAAAGAATGGCTGACCATTGAAATAGAAAATGAATTATCTCTTCATGGTGGAGTATGGCGTGATCCAAAAACACTTGCTATTTATCGGTGTACAAAATAAGTTTGAATCTACTTTATAACAAATTCTTCAAATTTATCTTAGGTTGATGTTGATATGGCGATACCCTAAGAAGAAAATTACATATTATAAATATAACAATAGACAAAAATACAAGAGGTGAAACTGTTGGCTATAAAACAAAAGAAAATTAAGCTGGTAATTGGTGCAGGGGAATATAATAATAATCCTGGCTGGTTACATACGAATGAGGAAGAATTGAATTTATTAAAAAGGGAAGATTGGATAAAAAGGTTTGATCCTAATTCTTTAGCGGTAATTTTAGCGGAGCATGTATGGGAACATTTATCATATGAAGAAGGCATAGAAGCGGCGAAAGTATGTTATGAATTTTTAAAGCATGGTGGTTATATTCGATGCGCCGTTCCTGATGCATTTTTCCCAGATGAAGAATACCAAGAGGGTGTACAAGTTGGGGGACCTGGACCTAAAGACCATCCCGCAGCTAGTCATAAAATAGTTCATAATTATGAAACTTTAAGGAAAATGTTTGAAACTGTTGGATTCGAAGTGAAATTACTTGAATATTGTGATGAAGAGGGGAATTTTCATTACAATGAGTGGGATGGAGCCGATGGGGTTATTTTTCGTTCAAAAAAATATGATCCACGAAATCAAGGGGATAAACTTGTTTTTCCATCGTTAATTATAGATGCAATAAAGTCTTAGTTATTAAGCTAAACAGGTGCTTTTCTTGAAGAAAAGCTTTAAAGTCAATCTCCAATAGGAGATTGACTTTTTTAGTATCATAATGGCCTCCATCTCCTCACATGAATTTACTAGAATACCATTAGAAGCGTTGAATTAATATGACCTTTCACTCTATATTAAAGCCCTTGTTTAAGAGCAATTTCTTCATATGCTTTTCTCCTTCACCCATTTCATGAAATATACCTCTGTTGCCTCTACTGTCACTTCATCAGTATTCACATATGTAACCGGAAATTGTTTATACCATTGTTTTTCTATTTCTACTAATTCTAGCTGTTTTTCAAACGTACTGCGTCTTCTCGTATTATCATTCTTCTTTCTCTCTTGCAATATCTTTTTAGAAACATCCAAATAAAAAATCGCATCTGAACGGCATCTTCTTAATTTATACAATTCATCTTTTAGTTCGTTTTCGATATCCCAATCCATCCCTATCAATTTCGGAAAATATATTGTATAAAATTCAATATCTTCTGAACCACGATCAAATATCACAATACGCCCTCGCGCATTCTGAATTTCTTTTATTTTTGCTTCAATAAACATCCTTTGATTTGTAATAAATCCCTCTTTTGTGTAAATATCCAAATTTAAATTTTTTCTTTTTTCTACAATTCCATAAGGGTTTTCATACAATATTGGGAATCCATGCTTTTTTAATCTTCTTGCTAACGTTGTTTTTCCGCTTGCCATTGGTCCTTGAAGTGAAATTATATACGTCATTTCTTTTACCCTTTCCCACTAAAATAAACCTCTTTTTTACAATAAACGGAATTTTATAAACTATCAACAAAATACTCCCTACCTTGTTTCCTATTTCTATCTAGCTTATAATAAAAAACAGAGATGATTATGGACGCCTTTTATGTAAGCTTGGAAATCCAAGCTTACATTATTTTTTGCTTTCCCTTTTATTAGAAACAGGGTATACTAGATTGGAACATACGTTCTGAATAATTACATATAGTAAGGAGATAGAACAAATGGTATACGATACAAAAGTAATTTCTTGGAACGAATCTTTAAAACAACTACAACGTCGCTATACAAATCAAGCAGTAGATCGAAAACAATTTGAAGATGTTGAACTCATGGAGTTTTTCCGCGATAACGACTACATTTCTCTTCCTACACATATTAGCGGCCTATCAACAAAACGTTTTACTTCTTACTCTATTTTCACAACTGAAGATAAAGATCGTAAAGTCGGCACACTTATTATTGAATATTTAGAAGATGATAATGGCCTATTACGTGTTGAACAACTATACTTCGTTTAATTCAGAACGCTTGGTCAAAATGGCCAAGCGTTCTTGCTTTCTATCAATTTCACCGATTATAATACTAGTAAAGGAAAACTGCTATCGCAAAGGGGGGATACACTTGCTCGAAGGATGGTTTAGTTGGTTTATTGTTACTTGGACTGTTATTTTACTAGGCCTTATGTCTATTGGTGGATATTTCATGTTCCGAAAATTCTTAAAACGCCTACCGAAAGAAGACGGCATGTCTATTTTAGATTGGGAACAACACTATATCGATCACACACGGCATTTATGGGATGATGAGCAAAAACAATTATTAGAAGAACTTGTAAGTCCGGTCCCTGAACTTTTCCGCGATGTCGCAAGATCTAAAATTGCTGGTAAAATCGGAGAGCTAGCGTTAAAAGAAAAAGCCACAAAAATAACTGAAGATTTAATTATTAAAGGATATATTGTAGCAACTCCAAAACGAGATCATAAGTTTTTAATTAAAAAATTACAAGAAAAGCAAATTGACTATTCCCGTTATCAATCACTGCTGGCTAATTGACCTCCCCCTACCTTCACTTCGCTTAGAGGAGGGGAACTTCTCGGTTAACATAATAAAAAACCTCAAGGAATCTTGAGGTTTTTTACGTTAATTTCATATCTTTCTCATTATAAAATCCATCTTCTTTTTCCATTTCCTTTTGCAATTTCGTGAATGAGCGATACATTGCGATTCTCCAAGATACAATCATTGCAAAAGCAAGTAAGAAGAACATACCACTTAGTTGCCCTAAATCAAGCGATTGACTTAAATATGTTTTAAAGACAATACGTACCACGAGCAAACCAATTAAAATAAATACGAAAGCTTTGGAGCGTTTTAAATAAATTTCTTGTCCACGCACTTCAAATTTAGATGTTTTAATAAGAAAAATTGAGAAAAACAAACCTACACCGATTGCTTCTAACATTTCTGCTGGCGTTAGGCGAAATTCCGGAAAAATGTACATCAATGCTCCCGTACTCATAAAAAATGGTGGGAGAATGATTTTTTTCAATGTTGCAGGTTTCTTCGCTGCTTTTAAACGAATGAACATCGCACCAACAGCCATACAAACGGCAACAATACTCGACAAAAGAACTATGTTCATACTTTCTCATCCTTTTTTGTGGCAATATGAAAATCTAGTTTCATTATATGCTTTTCTGTTAGTATTTCCAACATTTTCACAGGATAATACTAAAAACCGGTGAAACCACCAAATAAACTTGAGAAATACGCTATAATTTTTGTCATCCAATTAAAGTATAAGAATATACCCATAACAATCATGATATATCCGCCTACTTTCACAAACGTTCCACTATGTCGTTTAATCCAAGACATTTTCGTAATAAAAAATGAAAGTATAAAAAATGGTATTGCAAACCCAAGTATGTAAGCAATCATATATAGCATTGCTGATTCTGGATTCGTAGTAGCCAGTCCAATTACAGCTACTAAAATGGGTCCTGTACAAGGTGTCCAGCCAGCAGCAAATGCCAAGCCAATTAAAATAGATCCAATATAACCACTAGGACGACTTTTAAATGTAAATTTTCGATCTTGCATTAAAAACTTCGGTTTAAATACCCCCACAATTACAAGTCCAAATACAATGATGAATAGTGCCCCTAACTGTCTGATTAAATCTTTATAATCTTGGAAAAATGATCCGATAAAACTCGTACCAAAACCAATTGCGATAAAGACAATTGAAAATCCAAGTAAGAAAAACGCCGTATGTATCATACTTCTTTTACGAAGCATCGCATTTTCTTCTTTTAATTCAGAAACTGACATTCCCGTTATGTAAGATAAAAATGCTGGATAAAGCGGTAAGCAACAAGGGGAAATAAATGATAAGAATCCCGCACCAAACGCTAAAAAAATATTAATATCTTGCATCGTTTCACTCCTCTCTTCTACAATATTGTAGCAAAAATGAAAGAAAATACTATGTACAATTCATGAATTCACTATTTACAACATTTTAATAAGAAAAAATAGCTGCACACTGCTATATAAATACAAATTAAAAAACCGAAATAAAATCCTTCTTTTTAGGTGGGAGAGAGCATCCCGCCATGCATAGAAGCGGTCAGATCCTTTTCCTGCCCCATGCCAAGTGAAAACAAAAAGAGAAAACAAGTAGCAGTCACCTTTTGTTATCCATAACCATGGCTTATATGTCGAAAAATCAAAATAGATTTATATATTCTTTCTGAAGCGGTTTCATTTTCCTTCTATTATAAATATATTCTGTCATTCATTAACATATCAAAGCTTTTTCTAAACAACAAATCATTTGTATGCTTTCCCCCTATACGCTAGGTATTTCCTGTGAAAAATATTTTTTTTCAAATGATAACTTTATACAACTCGTTCCCTATCTTACAATACTTCTATAATTATAAATTTCAAGATTATGCATAAATATCATACTTTTATTATTACGCTATAAAATGTCACACTTTTCTTTCATTTGACCCTTCATTTTTAATTTTGTATACTTCCATCTAGTTATATATGTCCGTTTTGGAACAACTTAATATATAGGATGGGAGGAATTTTCATGCTTCGTTATTCTCTTTTAGTTTTATTAGGAGCATGTAGCTATGGAATTTTAGCTATCTTTGTTAAACTTGCATACGCAGAAGGTTTTTCACTTGGAGAAGTAATTGGTAGTCAATATTTGTTCGGTTGGTTTATTTTACTTGGAATTACTCTTCTTTTTTCTAGACACCGCGTTCCACTTAAACAAATGCTTATTTTATTTGTCGCTGGAACATCAGCTAGTTTTACCGGTATCTTTTATTATGCTTCACTGAAAACTGTACCGGCATCTATTGCCATTATACTATTATTCCAATTCGTTTGGGTTGGCATTATCATTGAAGCTGTAGCAACAAAAACATTACCGTCAAGAGAAAAAGTCATTTCTGTTCTCTTTTTACTTGCGGGTACATTCTTATCGAGCGGATTATTAGAAAAATCAGCAGGTGACTTCGATACAACTGGAATCATATTAGGTTTACTATCTGCTGTTACATTTGCAACCTACATTTTTGTAAGTGGTAAGGTCGCTGTCGAAGTGCCCTCATTACCAAGAGGCGTCCTCTTAATGGCTGGCGCTTTAACTTTAGTAATGGTAGTATTCCCACCAACATTTATTTTTAATGGGGCTATTTCACAAGGACTTTGGAAATACGGTTTAGGATTAGGAACATTCAGTATTGTTATTCCATCAATCGCCTTTACAATCGGAATTCCAAAAATCGGTTCCGGCCTAGCCACTATTCTTGGTGCAGCCGAATTACCTGTTACAACAATTATGTCTGTATTCGTTTTAAAAGAAGCGGTACTCTCTTCTCAATGGCTTGGTGTATCACTTATCTTGGTTGGTATTGCAATTCCACAAATTGCATATGCAATGCGCGGACGATATCGAAAACATCATACACATAAGAAAGTTGCTGCATAAGCGAAAAGAGGCTTCTCATTTGAGAAACCTCTTTTTTAGTATATCTTGTATTTATGAATTCCTTGTAAATAATAACATGTGAAAAATTTCAAAATTAATTTAAGGGATATTTTTCTCTTACAGATTCATTAAAAACACTAAACTCCTATATAATTACTAATGAATGGATTTTTTATTTTAATATACTTAAAATATAAATTGAAGTTTATCCTGAGAAAGAAGGCAAAATAGATGAAACCCATCACAAATCAATTAACAGAGAAGCTAATCTCCATCCGCCGTCATTTACATCAATATCCAGAACTATCTTATGAAGAAACAGAAACAACAAAAGCGATACAGAACTGGTTAAACGAAGCTAACATCACAATTATTAGTTCTAATTTAAAAACTGGCGTAATCGCAGAAGTTTCCGGTGATAAGAATGGACCAATTATTGTGCTCCGTGCTGATATTGATGCTCTTCCTATACATGAAGAAACTAATTTATCTTATGCTTCTAAAAATCCTGGTAAAATGCATGCATGTGGACATGATTTTCACACAGCATCTATTCTCGGCGCTGCCTACTTATTAAAAGAAAATGAATCTTCACTTAACGGAACTGTTAGATTCATATTCCAAGCTGCTGAAGAAAGCGGAGACGGAGCATGCAAAGTAATAGAAGCTGGTCATTTAGAAAACGTACAAGCCATTTTTGGTATGCACAATAAGCCCGATTTACCAGTTGGTACAATTGGTATAAAAGATGGACCACTTATGGCCGGCGTTGATCGTTTTGAGATTGAAATACAAGGAGTTGGAACACATGCAGCTGTACCTGATGCTGGTGTTGATCCAATTGTTGCCTCTTCTCAAATTGTTATGGCACTACAAACAATTGTAAGCCGAAATGTAAGCTCTTTTCATAACGCTGTCGTGAGTGTAACAAACATTCATTCAGGAAATACATGGAACGTTATCCCTGAAAAAGCAACTTTAGAAGGAACCGTTCGTACATTCCAACCTGAAACACGCCAAAGAATACCAGAACTGATGGAACGTATTATTAAAGGGGTTTCTGATGCACTAGGTGTTGAAACGAAATTGCATTGGTATCCAGGTCCTCCTGCCGTTCATAACGATATAAAACTTACAGAATTATCTACCCATATTGCTCAAGTAATGGGCCTCCAAATTATTTCACCAAAACCTTCTATGGCAGGAGAAGATTTTTCATTTTATCAACAAAACATACCTGGTTCATTCGTCTTTATGGGAACAGCTGGGACACAAGAATGGCATCACCCTGCTTTTACATTAGATGAAGGAGCATTACCTATAAGCGCACAATATTTTGCTTTATTAGCTCAAGAAGCTATTAACAAATTACGATAAAAAAGCCGTTAAGATCATTCTTCTTAACGGTTTTTCCATCTATTATTATGTTAAATCGCGCTTTGAAAATACAGTATAGGAAATACCTAGGAAAACAAGTAAATAAATCATCAGAATACAAGAGGCAAATGGGAATGTTATCCCTGAAACTAAGCTTCCATGTTGTAATATTCCATATAAATCTGTATTTGCCGGTAATAAAAATTTCATCCATTCATATCTAGATGCTGGCATTAAAATGATTCCACCAGATAATGCCACAAATAAAGAAATACCTATTGCACCCCCACTTGATCTTGTTAGAACAGAAATCATAAAAGCAAGTGCTGCATACACAAGAGTTGGTAGCCATTCTAATAGATAATACTGGCTCACATCACCAAAGATATTCCGCTCAATAATACTACCATTTTGTACAATAAATTCCGTCCATGCTGGCTGTTGAAACTTATAAATAACAAACCCACATAACAGTGAGAAAAGCATATTAAATATAAATAGTAATCCAGAAAAAATAACAATCGCAACATATTTCGCTGTTAAAATTTTAAATCGATTCGCCGGGCGAATCATTAAGAATTTATAAGTTCCCCAGTTGTACTCATTTGCAAAAATTGTACTAGCATATACAAGAATAAATGGTAATAAAATCGGAAAAACAATTAATCCGGTATCTCTCATAAAAGTTAGAGGTGAAGCATCTGCAGGTGGTGTATTCGTATCTAAGTGCTTCATTTTAAGCTGATACTCTTTAACAAGCTCATCTCCTGATTTTTGATTGATAATATCCTGTTTTGTACTCCCAAGTTTTTTTTCAATTTCTGCCGTTCGCTCCGTATACTCTGTTTTCCAATCTCCTGATAAAGACGGAAAGTATTTAACAGAAACCCATCCTAAACCAATAACTAAAATTGCAATAACAACAAACGGTATCATTGTTCGCTTTCGCTTAAAGATTTTATACAGTTCGTTATAAACTAAATTAAACAATATCCTTGCCTCCTGTTAATTCTAAAAACTTCTCTTCTAATGTTTTTCTTTCTTCATAAACACGATAAATACGAATACTTTTTTCTGTTAATGTACGAATCACATTTGGAATTTCTTCATTTTCCACAGTAAGAATCAATTCATTATCTTGAATTACAGCATCATACGTTAAAAGATCCGCTGCCCGCTTCACATCATCAACACGTATATGAATCGTCTCCATTTCCAAACTTCCATCTCGTTGAATACTTTGCGTCGTTACATATTCTCCATGTTGAATGATAATGACGCGATCACACATTAATTCAACTTCAGATAATAAATGACTCGATACAAGAACGGCCTTTCCTTGTTCATGTGCAATTTTCTTTATATACATACGCATCTCATGGATACCATTTGGATCTAACCCATTTGTTGGTTCATCTAAAATAAGTACATCCGGGTTATGTATAAGTGCTTGTGCAATTCCTAAGCGTTGCCTCATACCAAGTGAATATGCTTTTACTTTTCGGTCAATAACCTGTCCCATACCTAGTAATTGGACAACTTCATCAATACGGTCTTCTGTAACGTTACTATTCATACGCCCAAAATATGTCAAATTTTCATAACCACTTAAAAAAGGATAGAATTCTGGATTTTCGATTACAGCACCAATTTTTGCAGCTGTACTTTCAAATTGCTGTTTTACAGATTGACCATCTATCCAGACTTCACCTTCCGTCATGCGAATCATACCAACCATCATTCGCATTAATGTTGTTTTCCCGGCACCGTTTGGCCCTAATAAACCAACAACTTCGCCTTTCTTTACTTCAAAACTTATATTTTCTACTAATGTCTTTGAGCCGATTCGCTTTGTTAGTTGTTCTACTCTCACTATAGATTGTTTATTTACCATTTTATACAACCTTTCTCTCTAACACTTTTTTCAGTTCTTTACACTGTATCATGATTATTTTCTGCTGTAAAACGAACAAAAAGACATGATGCCTCATGCCTTTTCCTCGACTTTATTTAATTGTTCATATTTAAATTCTTGAATAAATTTATAACATTGCCATATTGATAATAAGATGATTATAACGATCAACACTGTCGTTACTGATACTGCGTATAACGTAATCGGTGCGCTATTTATTCCATGAACTCCTATTAACTTTATAAAAATCACTGTAAATAATTTCAAAAACAGCATCCCATGAATAAAACCAAAAAGAATCGCTCCACCGTAAATCAAAAACTGCTCCTGACATAACAAACAAAATATTTTTCTTTTTTTCATACCGGCAGTTTCATACAACAGTAATTCTTGTTTCCTATTTTTTAAAAATCTTTTTGTCATTTTGTATGCAACAGCAGTGCATACAAAAAACAACAGTACTTCCCCATAATATAGTGTAGCTAACAAAAACGGTATATGCTGTATTTTTTCTATTACCGCTTCATTAGATCGGATAGATATAATGAAAAAATATAGCATTGTACTCATTGCAATCCATATAAATTGCTTTAATCGTTGGGCAGCATAGTTTTGTATATTTTTCTTTGCTAACCGAAATAAAGACATAATTGATTCCCCTACCTTACTTCTTAACGTCCAGTATTCCATACTACTAGTGTATAAAAATATGACTTTTTTAACATCGAACTACAATCGGAGTCTCTACTAGGTCTTAAGTCGCAGAAAAATGACTTTATGTCTAAGGTTACATTGAAATAGAAGAATTCCCATAAAAATCTAATATATTAATATTGGGGGATTAAATGAAAAAAACACTACTTCTCAGCATCATTTTATTGAGTACTTCTCTTAGTAGTTGCGGCGTCCAACAAAATATAAACTCGTACACAACTGTAAAACCATATAATTTATCAGAAAAAGAAACTGCGCTTTTGCAATTATTACCCTTACAACAAGGACATGTCTCTTTTTATGAAGTTACCATTCCTCATAAACAAGCTGAAATATTTACAAATATTGAATATTACCAGAATGGAGAAAAGGTAAAAGATATGGGTGGGTTTTCTTCTTCCGACTTTAAAGACAAAAAAATAAGATTAGCCGTTGGTCAACAAATGTTTCAACATACGAACAACGAGACTTGGCAATGGTTCATGGGTATTGACGATAGTTCAATGACTGTTTCTGAAAATAGCTTACCTAATATTAATGGGTCTGCATTTGAAGAAATTAGCAGCTCTAAAAAAATAGAATATAATAAAAGAACAGTTCTTGCTGCTTGGATAAAAACAAATAAAAATCATATATCTTCACTCTCTATAGAAGATGAAAGCTCACGCCAACGATTAATTCAAGAAAATGAACATGTCTACTTATTCATTATTGAAATAAAAAGAGGAGATGCATCACAATAGCATCTCCTCTTTTATCACATTTCTGTCACCTTACTTATCATTTTCAACTTCAATTCGTTTTTTTTCTCTCGCAATTTTTAAAAACTCTAACAGCTCAGGATTACTATTTGTTTTCCGATATGCTACTGACATTTCAGCTACAAATTTAGAATCAAATATTGCCTTGTACACCACTTCTGTTTTATATAACTTATTTGCCGATACCGGAATAACGGTTATACCAATTCCTGCAGCTACAAGCCCCATAACGGTTTGATACTCTGTTGCCTCTTGCACAATGTGTGGACTAAATCCAGCATTCCTGCATAACGATAAAATTGTATCGTATAACGCAGGCCAAACGGGTCTTGTTATAAATACAAATGGTTCATCTTGCAAATCTTCAATATGAATTTCTTCTTTCTCTGCTAATGGATGCGCTTTTGGTAAACATAGTGTACACGAAAGCTTTTGAATTGGTTCTAATTCTAGTAATTGTGTATTAATTGGTGGACGTAAAAATCCAACATCAATACGATTATCATGGAGCGCATGAACTTGATCCGGTGTCGATAATTCATGCAGTGCAACAGATACTCTTGGAAACTTCTTTCGATACTCCCTAACAATAGACGGTAAAATATCATATATCGCTGCCCCTACAAATCCAATTGAAAGTGATCCAACTTCTCCCCTTTGTGCACTTTGCGCGACTTCTACTGCCTTCTCAATTTGATCAAATGCTTTTTTCACTTCTTTTAAAAACATCTCTCCTGCTTCTGTCATCTCAACTTTCCGCTTCGTTCTTGAAAATAATGTAACTCCCATCTCTTTCTCTAATTGCTGAATTTGTTGACTTAGCGGTGGCTGTGTCATTTGTAAGCGAGCAGCTGCTCGTCCAAAATGTAGCTCTTCTGCTACAACAACAAAATATTGCAAATGCCGTAATTCCATTTGAGATCCCCTTTTCGATTAATATGTATAATAAATTAATAACATATAATTTATATATTAGACAAATATTTTGAAAGGACGTATAGTAGAAATTGTTAATTCTTTTTACAATTTTTATGAAAAAAATCGAAAGCGGTGTTACTGTATGAAATGGTGGAAATTAAGCGGACAAATCTTACTATTATTTTGTTTCGCTTGGACAGGTGAATGGATCACAAAGCAGGCACACCTCCTAATTCCAGGAAGTATTATCGGAATTTTTTTATTATTAATGTCATTAAAATTTAACTTGGTGAAAAAAGAGTGGATTCAAGACGGAGCGGATTTTTTATTAAAAGAACTTATTTTATTTTTTATTCCTTCTGCCGTCGCTGTTATCCGCTACAAAGATACATTATCACAATATGGTATCGATCTCATTTTGATTATCATGATTAGTACCCTTTGTGTAACACTCGTCACTGGAATCTTAACAGAACTGCTATTAAAGCGGAAAGGATCAGCACAATGATCGGCTTTTTTTGTTTACTATTAACACTATTAACATATTGGATTTCTAAGAAACTATATCAACGCTGGAATTGGAGTATACTTTCACCGCTTCTCGTTTGTCCAATTGTTTTAATCGTGTTATTACTTGGACTAGATACATCTTATGAAACATACGATTCTGGTGGCCATTGGTTAACTGAACTATTAAAACCAGCAACCGTAGCTTTTGCATGGCCCATCTATAAATACTTTGATTTATTAAAAAAACATGCGAGTGCAATTTTAATTAACGTTATTGTCGGTTCATTATTATCTGTTATTACTTCAGCTCTTCTAGCAGATGCTTTTCACATTGATTCATCACTAGAACATAGCTTAGCACCGCACATTGTCACAACACCAATTGCCATGGCAATCTCAGAAATGATTGGCGGTATGTCACAATTAACAGCCGTATTCGTTGTACTTACAGCACTAACTGGAGCACTCTTAGGCCCTTCTCTTATTCGCATATGCCGTATTAAAACCGCCATCGCGAAAGGTATTATGCTAGGTACTAGTGCAAACGGTACCGGTACTTCAAAAGCATTCGAAATCGGACCAGTGGAAGGTACAATTGCAAGTTTATCCATGCTTCTAACAGCTGGCGCAAGTTTAGTCATTGTACCACTTTTCTTATCCTGGTTACATTAAACAACACTATACTCTTATTTTATTTATCCCGATCAATCGGGCTTTGAATAAAAATAAATCATTACAAGAAAAAGAATAGGAACTGTAGTATAACGCTACAATTTCTATCCTTTTCTTAATTCCCTTCTCTCCTACACAAACATAACTATGACTGTGTAATTTTATTTGAAACAAGTAATTTTTCAATACATATAGGCAACATATCTAATAGCGTTTCAAATGCGTAATTTATGTCCAGACGTTCTGTCCATTGATGTGCATCTTTTCCTACTGGTCCCATATTTAATACTGGAACATCAAACTCTTCTAACTCCTGGAGCGGAATTGAATAGCCTTTATCCCATAATGGCATATTTTCTACAAGTGAGCTCATTGAATCAACTGGATACTGTAAGCCTACATAGCTTAAATCTGAAATTCCTCCAAAATAATTTTGATTTTTAAATGTAATTCCATGATTGTAGTGAGCATATCTTTCCATTTCCCTAACTACTTCTTTAATTAAAGGATTGTGACGTGAACTCACAGCTGGATAGTACGGTGGGGCAAAGAAAAGCACAATCATTGGTGCCTTTTCTTTACATAAAATAGCTAATTTATCAACTAAATCAATTGTTACCGCACGATCATCTTTATCTTCTCTATTTTTTATAACAGTAGATTGAATATCAGCTATTTTTTCTTGCCCATGTTGTTCAATTGCATAAGCGATAAGCTCTTCATACGTTAATACATTTACTTTAAGATTAGGCGGTATGAACGGATTATACTTAGAAAAACGATATGCTCGCTTCTCATACGAGTCTTCGATTTTTTCTGCTACTTTCGTTACTTTTTGATGTAACAACGAAATTACATCTGTCATCGTTTTTTCTAGTAAAAATAAATTAAACAATGTGACTGCACGATGAGGAATTTGTACAGAATAATCCTCCTTTAAGTCTCTTTGAAACAAATTAGTTGGTGGAGGGCTCGCTTCGCCTTCTACAATATCACAAAGTTCCGTATTCAATTCTAATTCAGCTGTTAATAATGAAGCCATATAATTAGCATTTAATCCCGCAAAAGGTTCGCCTACATGTGTTTCCTTTCCATAACAAAAGAAACCAGGTAACACCTTACCAATAGAACCCGTGTAAATATACTTATTTTGATCACCAGGATGACGCGTAAACATAGGCTCTGAATTTAAAACCGTTTTATATTCTAGGTTATGTTCTTTTGCTAAATCTAATAATCTTGGAACAGCAGCTCTCATTCCTACAGAGTTCACTTCTTCATCTGGAACAGCTAATAAAAGGACATTTCCGTCAAACTTCCCTTCACAAGCTTGCTCAACCATTGCGATTTGCAAAGCTAGACCACATTTCATATCCATTGTTCCTCTACCAAATAGCCAATCCCCTTTTTCTATATCTTCACGTACATGATTCGGTAGCTCATCTTTATGAGAATAAAACATAGATGTTAATTTTTTAGGGCTAAATGCATCCGCTTTCCACCCCCCATAATCTTGCACATCTACAACATCAAAGTGACTAACAAGAATTACTGTATTTTTTGTATTATTATTTTTCTTTACTAGAGCAGTAACAAAATATCGTCCATCCCCCGTCGGATTTTTTTGCACATGATTGGAATTTTGTTTGAAATAATCTAGATCCGTTAGTTGGCCAACAACAAAATCTGGCAATATAATCTCAGCTTCCGAGCCAGTAATACTAGGAATTTCAACAAGATCGCTTAATAATTGAACCAATTGTTCTTTTGATTGCCATTTTGACATATAAATCCCCCTATTTTTCCACATAATGAAATTCATTTCCACTATATGAATCAAAAAATGACGACAGACTATCAAAATTATTATTCCGATGTTCTGCCGATTTTTATTGATATTTCATTAGCCGCTTGTTTGACCTTACTAATAAGAAAAGATAGTCGATCATCGTTAATACGATGATTAATTAATCCAATACTTAGTGCTCCTACTACTTTATGATTAAATCCTATAATAGATGCAGCTACTGAAGCTGTTCCTTCTGTTTTCTCACCATAACTCACAGCATATCCTTCATTTCTTATCATTGCGAGTTGATCAAAAAGCATTTGCTTTTGTTCTGGTAAAGAAGAAAGTAACTGTTCTACAATGTATTCCATTTCATTTGTTTTCATATTGGCAAGCATCGTTTTATTTGCGGCGCCAATCGAAAGAGGAATCTGTTCCCCTAAGTTATCGATAACTCGAATTTTTAAAGGGCTATCCATTCTTTCAATAATAATAGAATGTGTTCCATTTGGAATGTTCAAGTAAACACTTTCTTCAACTTCAAAGGCCAAACGCTTCATCACTTCTCTTGCAACAGATCTGTAGTCTACCTTCTCTAATTGACGTAACCCTATTTCCATCCACATTGGTCCAGTTGTATACTGTTTTGTTTCTGAAACTTGCGTAACTAATCCATGCTCCATTAGAGAGTTAAGTAACCTATGTACTGTACTAACTGGGAGATGTGTTCTATCAGCTATATCAGAAATAGCCCAATATTCTTTGTCATTTATAGAATTCAATAACTTAATAATACTTATTGCTCGATCAATGGATTGTACCATAACTCGCCTCAACTTTACTTGTAATATGTTAGTAGCCTTAATTAACTATCAATTTAACAAAAATTCAAACTGAAATCAATTTAATTATCGAATTTTCTAAAAATAAAAACAACAACTTCTCGGATACAACACTCTTCTAATGTTTCTCCTTCTTCTTGTCCACCACTTGGTACTGACCACCTTTTCGGTTCCTCTTTCTTACCCTGTAATACCATCAAAATTTCATTTTTTTCATTCACACATATAGCTGCTGTTCCAATCCATCTTTTCATGTGTCTCTTCTCCCATACCTAATATTCTTTCTTACCCTGTTCTTCTCCTTGAAAATAGAGGAAAATGCTGAATTTGTAACGAAAGGTTATATCAACTTCAAAGACAACTTATTCCTAGAAATTCAAGCGGAAGGATGAGAGTATGATTTCTAAATATGTTGTGGAGTGTGTTTTTTGTGAAGAAAACCGAAAATCTCGGCAAGCAACTGTCACCGTGTCTGCCACTTCTCATACACTTGCCATTCAAAAAGTAAGAGATGAATGCAAACGCCGCTTTGGAAAAACACTGCTATTACAAACCGAAATTACAGAAGAATTATTTTTACACAAAAAAGAAAGCTGACCATACATTGGTCAGCTTTCTTCATCCGATCATATTTTCACATGAAGATTAGGGGCATCCTCTTTAAGGATCGGGATTTCCCCATTATGTACGCTCCATAATGGGCATCGAACAATATATTTCTATACAATCAAACATTGAATAGAATAGGGCAAAACTTGTTCGCATTTTTAGAAAAGGGATAGGGATATAATACTAGTAATGCGTCGAATACTCGGACGCTACACTCATTATATTATAGTAAATCCTTTTATATGGGAAATATGAATTACTTACATAATTCATACGTAAAACATATTAATCCATCATTTTATATTTTTAACATTACGAAATAATAGCATTGCCAACATCGCCCCAATTAATGCAAGTGTCATATCCCACTGTGTGTCCCAAACATCTCCTTGTGTTCCAAGGAATGCTTCTACTCCTGTCCCCGTTAATTTTGCAACTGCAAACTCTAACAACTCATATAATGCACTAAATGCTAAACAAACTGATATTACAAGTAGTTCTAGCCATCCTTTTTTTTGAATCTCAACTACCTTTATAAGTACTTCCCGTGTTAATAATGCTGGAACAAAGCCTTGCATAAAATGCCCAACACGATCATAGTAATTTCTTTCTAAATCATAAGCATCGCGTAGCCAATTGAATAATGGTACTTCTGCATATGTATAATGGCCTCCAATGAGCAATATCAACATATGAATCCAAATCCATACGTATGTGAACGTTGTAAATCGAAAACGTCGATATGTAATCATTAAAATGAGTACTAAAATAGCTGCAGGTGCGACCTCTAAAACCCATGTAAAAGAATCCTTTGGATATATTCCTGATATAAGTAATGCAATCCAAAAACCTACACATAACAATTTATGAAAATGAGCAGACACACCTCTTCCCCCCAGTACTTTATTTCTTATTCCATTAATAACATACATCCAGCTAAAACAGGTGTCATGATCATCGAAAACCTCAAAATAATACGAGGTGCATAATTTGTAAACTTCGCGCCTATATATGCCCCGAGCATTGTTCCCATTAAAACTTGTACTAATAACATGTAATCTAAATATCCTGCTGAAGTATATCCAACTCCTCCACCAATTGCAATTGGTAAAATAACAAGCATTGTAGTCCCTACTGACTGATGAATTGATAAGCCTAGTAATACCATTAATCCTAGTTGAATGAAAGGTGCTGAACCAATTCCAAATGCTCCTGCTAATATCCCAGTTGCAATTCCTAACATAGCTCCTTTTCCTAATACATATGGAGATAACTGATCTGATAAACTAGCAGACAACTCTTTTTGATTTTGCACAAAAAACAAACGAACTAACATGCATATCGCTGATAAAAATAACATACCAGCCGTAAACCAATGAAGGAGCTGTGCAGGAATCCCAGCACCAATTTTAGATCCAACATATGATCCAAGCGCACCAAATCCTCCTACAACACAGCCAATTTTCATGACAACATTTCTTTCTCGATAATGACTTATCACTCCAGAAAGTGTTGTAAATGCCATTGCTGTTAATGATGTCGCGAGCGCTATGTGAATTGGCACATGAAATACGAGAGTGAGCACTGCAATAATAAACCCAGCTCCACCTGCTCCAACAAACCCTAATAAAATCCCCATTAGAAACATTGTAATAATAATAGCCACTTTCTTTCCCCTCCAATGGCTCTATTATCTTATATATTTCTTTTTTAGCAAATAAAAAAGCATCCACATAGGATGCTTTTCACTATTTTTCTATATTCATTATATGTACTCTGTTAATCTTGATTAATTAAAATGACTGCTGGCCCAGATACTACCACTCCAGCGACTTCAATTTTTTCAAATTCTTTAACTGTAATAGATATAACCCCTTCTCTTTCCATCAATTCCTTACTCAAGGCTTCAGTTGGTATTTTTTTCACCGTCTTACCTCCTTTTCATTCTTGTTACCTTATATCAGTAATATCTTGTCATGAATCTGGCATGTAAGATTATGAAATTGTTCCAATGCATCCATATATACACTCCCCCTGCCATTTTCATTCCTTATTCCATAAAGAATATACGATTCCTTTTTGTAGCATATTGAAAAAAAATAAAAAAGCATCCTGTACGGATGCTTTCATCAGTTTGATTCATTTCCTCAAAACGCCTTGTCTCAGTTGGTTTTCCTAACAATTGTACAATCTCTTTCTTAGGTTTTCCCACTAGTTTATGTTTCGTTAGAAGATCATCTATCATATATACTCGTTTCCGTTCATCTTTTAGCCATCTATCTGTTTGAAACTTTGAATTATACTCATTTACACCTAGTTGTACGATACAAATACTGAATAATACCGCTCCCACAATTGTAATACTTTTAAATATGCCCTTATTATTACCACCAGAAAAATGAAAAACGATCCACTGAAGAGCCAGTAAAAGAATAAACGGAATTGATACCACTAAAATACTCACAGTATTATAAGACGAATGAGTCATGCCAATGATGAATATGAAAGCGATACATATAAACAAATATAAAAAAACATAAACATACAATGTTGCCCGTAATAAAAAATCTCTATACGCTCCCAATGAAAAATCACCTTTATCACATCAGATTTTTTACAACTTCACTTCTCCCATACATTCAATCATTTCTTTTATCCCTTGTAATTCTTGCACTGTATATAGTACTTTCCCTTCCAATCTTTCCTTTCTAAAATACGTAACAAGTTGCTCTCTATCCTTCAACCTCGGAAGTACTTCATTGGAAAGATCGATCATTTCATTTCCACTTCCATTTGTCTCATTGCCGAAATATACAGTGGGCTTAACTTCTTCTTTTAGAGCTTGCGAATGAACCTCTTTCAAGTAATCATATACAATTGTTGAAAGATGTTTTGCTTTATAAACGGGGTTTCCTACGTTTTCTACCATTAGAGTCATTGAATCTCCCTTTTTCATAAAAACAAATGTCTCTTCCTTCTCATATTCATTTTGATACTTACCAATCTCATCAATCATAAATGAATATACCCCTGCATTTTCTTTCGTCAATCCGTGTATCATTCTTCCTTGCCATTCTGTTGTCTCAATTACATATATTCCGGTTGTCGATAACAATATATGATCAACTCGAGTATTCCCCATTTTATTTCCTCTTCTACTATGTACTTTGGGAAGAAATATATTTGGAATAATATGTAGTTCGTCTTCAGTTATGATTCCTTCCTGAACAAATCCCCGTTTCATATAATGTAATATTTCATGCGTATTCATTTCTTCACCATTTCTAGAATACGCTCTTAATTCTGTAATTAGATCTTGTAACATATGTATCTCATTACTGTGTTTCTGTTGCATTTCACTACGCTCTTTACTATGCTGCATCGCTAATTGATTCTTCATCACTCTCATGTTTTCTACTTCTCTAGCTGCACTCTCTTTTAAATTATTGTACTTTTTACGCTCTATGTTTTTTAATGTCTCCTGCTTTTCTTCATAATCCGCTACAGCTGCAGCCATCTCACTCTGATAGTTTTCTATTGACTTTGTCTTTTCAAATTCCACTTGTTGGTTTTCTGATTCTAACTGTTTATTCTTATAAAACAATACAAATACTCCAGCTAATAAAGCTAAAATTACACATATAAGTACATATTCCATCTTTTTTCTCCTTTATGGCTTAGTAAAATATTACCTAAACTTTTAAAATCAATTTTATTCTATTATACTACGTATTAAAATAACTCTCTGTAAAATTTGGATATACTTTTCACAGATAGCGATGGGTATCTCTCGGAATATAGCAAATGGTTTAACAAATATGTTGAAATTGAAGTTGATAGAATACATATTGAATTTTTAAAAGTAGAGTAAAAATATCGATAATCAGATATGATAGTATAAAAAAGCCTTCAGGAAAACCTTGTTCTCGCAGTTTTTCCTGAAGACCTCTTATATTTTGAAGTAAATATATATTTTAATTTATAATTCTTTGCCTTACTACATTTAGACCTGATTATTTACTATAATCCATTTTCTTTCCATATTCCTATATCTTTTTGAAAAGAATATACTCAATAATTGAATCATAAAATAAGCTTTAAACTGTAATACCTCCATACTTTTTATTTTTCAATATACACCGAACGTACAATCGTACGAGTATAAGCTTTACCTTCTGAGTTAATACCTTTAATATCAATCGTCACATTATATACATCTGACTTTTTAATATGATTCAAAAGGCCTGTGAATGCAGCCTCATCTAACCTTTGCAACTGATTCGATTGCGATACTAAATTCCCTTCTCGATCAACAACTCGGACAGTGAAAGAAAGATCCTCTTGTTTTCCTAGTTCTTTAGTAGATTGTTTCAATTGAAATTCAACTTTATCAGCTTTGATTTTCCCTGGCATTTTCAAAGTAAACGGTGCTTTTTGTTTATAATCACTAACAATCATATAAGCATCTTTTGCATGTGCTGTCATTAGTTTAACATGCCATTCCCCTATTTCCATTCGATTTATTTTAAATGTCCGAATAGACGCACCCTTAAAGTAGGAAGTTTCATCTCCTATCGTGACCTTACTATCTTCGTTTGTATATACTTTTCCCGACGGAGAAATAAGTTGTATTTTCACTTCTGAAGATGCTGTTAACACCGAGACAACGCCCTCTGTTTTTGTATCTACAGCAAACGTTTGATCAATCCATTTATTCTGTATTAGTTCTCCACCTAAAACGGTTTGATTAGAAGTAGTATTTAAATCATTAACAAGTTCTCTAGCATTATTATTTGAAGTATAAGGAACGAACGTGGCGGTAGAAGTACGTAAATACGGTTCAATTCGAGAAAACACCGCCGAACCTTTTCGTATATCATCATGATCAAATCTAGAATCGGTAAATAAGTGTGTTCCATAAGGTAATTTTGCACTCCATTCATTCACTAATCCATCATTGGAGCCATACGCGGAAAGGTATAGCCCACCTAAAGATAGAGCAGAGAAAGCCGGTCCCCAACTTGTACCTGCAACTGTATAGTAACGATTTAATTTAACATTTGGATTGTTATCTATTACAGAACGAAATTGTGCCATTTCACCTGTTTGTAAAGAATAAGTGCCATCGTCTCTTTGTCCGAGTAATGAAGCCAGCCAACCAGCCCACCAACTATACGATAAGTCTGCTAAATTTGATCCATAATGCGGCGAAGCCAGTGTAATGACTTTTCCTACAAAACGATTCGCACCATATTGAATGAGTGCTGCTTGAGTGTCAATTCCACCTTTACTATGAGCCACAATATTCACTTTTTTACCAAAATGATTATAAATCTCTTCTAGCTTTGCAGCCAACAATTTGCCATTATCCCACTGACTTGCAGATCCCTTCCCAGCTGCATCATATAGTTGAACAAACACAGTTTGATATCCTGCACGATAAGCATAATCATACATATCGTTTGCATCGTGATAAACTGTTTTTCCATACCAACTATCCGCACTTCCATTTCTCCCTTGCACAAAAACAATAGGTGGCCTATTTTCATCATAATTTAAAGGCTTCTCACCTAAAAACCAATCTCCTGGATTGAATGTTTCTTTCGGTGGAAGCATCTCCCTATAAATTGGCGTAGCATTGGTCTCAGCAGTTGCAATACCACCAACAGAAGTAACCAGTAAAATGAATGCAGCAATCAACACCATACATCTTTTAAACAACGCTTGCATAATACTCCCTCCTTTTTTAGAAAGATGACGCAGAGTTTATAGATTGCTATGCTGTTGCAATACAATAACTGCTATTATTTCCAAATCTCATTTTCTTCTAAAGTTTCTAAGATTCATATTTATTCCATTAATAAGTATGATAATTTGACAGCATCGTCTTATTCTTTATAAACGATATTCTTCCTACGCTCCTTAATTCCTTTCATTCATCAATAGTACAAATGTTTCTCAACAACAAACTTACAGATTTTATCGGTAATAATACTGAGTTAAGAAAACCCACTAGAAAAAGAAGTTATAATTTGTATGATGAAGATTTTATATTAGTTGGAGATGATTTAGAAGTTGGTGTATGTATTGAAAGAACAGAATATCATTACGAATTCAGTATGTGAGGCGTAACAGAAATTACAGCAATGTGATCATTTTTAAAAGAATAAAAAAGAGGCCTTCAAAACCTTAATACTACAAGGCTTTCTGAAGGCTTCCTTTATTCTGAAGTAAATACATATTGTAATATAACCCTTGCTTACTCAGTAACTCTTGATGTGTTCCTCTTTCTATAATTTCTCCATCATGCATAACAAAGATTTGGTCAGAATCTTGAATAGTAGATAAGCGATGTGCAATCGCAATTGTTGTTCTACCTTTTCGCATACGCTGCAACGCTGTTTGAATGGCCTCTTCCGTTTCTGTATCAATATTGGCCGTTGCTTCATCTAATACCAATACTTTCGGATTTGTCGCAATCGTTCTAGCAAACGCGATGAGTTGCCTTTGTCCACTTGAGAATGCCGCTCCCCTTTCTACTACTTCTGTATCATACTGTTCTGGTAACTTTTCAATAAACGTATTTGCTTGAACAAAACGTGCTGCTTCTTTTATTTCTTCATCCGTAATACTTTCATTATACATGCGAATGTTTTGTTTCACATTTCCGGCAAACAAGAAGGCATCTTGCAATACGAGCCCAATTCTCTTTCGAATTTCCTTCTCTTCAAACTTTTCTAAGTTTACACCGTCTATTAAAATATGACCCGCTTTAATATCATAAAACCGCATCAACAAGTTCATAATTGTACTTTTCCCACTTCCGGTATGCCCAACAAAAGCAACTGTTTGCCCAGGTTTTACATGAAAAGATACATTTTTTAAAACATCACGTTTTCCGTCGTATGAAAATGTAACATCTTTAAATTCAATTTCTCCTTCATGTACTTTCGGCTCTCCATTCCCTTGTTGAACAGGCGCTAAATCTTTTTCATCCATCAAATGAAAAACACGTGATGAAGAAACAAGTGCTTGTTGGAAGAAAGATAATTTCATCATCATTTCATTTACAGGTTGGAAAAAACGATGAATATAGTTAACAAAAGCATATAATACCCCAACTTCAACTGGACTATTCAAAGCGTCAATTCCAAATAATGCGAGCACCAATGCAATCGCCACAATATGAACAAGATCTGTTGCCGGTCGTAAAAACAATGCATCTAATTTTAACGTACGGCGCCCAGCACTGTAATGCTTATTATTCACTTCTTCAAATTCTTTTCGCATCCGTTTTTCTTGACGAAACACTTGCACAATGTTCATCCCTTGAATCGATTCATTAAGCCTTGCATTTAAAATACTTAATTGATTGCGAAGTTCTAAATAAAAAACAGAGCTTTTCCTTCGATACATGGTCATAATCGTCAACATAATTGGTATTAATAAAAGAGAAAACAATGTAAGTTTCACATTAAGTAAAAACATAGCCACTAAAATTCCAATTAAAAACACTACATTTTTTACAAATGTTGATAACACACTCACATAGAAATCTTTAATTGCTTCTGTATCATTTGTTATACGAGATACGAGAGTACCAATTGGTGTACGGTCAAAAAAGCTTAATGACAACCGTTGTACATGTTCATACACTTCCACTCGCATATCTTGCACAATTTTGAAAGCTATATTTTGGAAATATAATAAATTTAAATACGTAAATAAAACCTTTAATAAATGAGCAATCATATATACAACAAATAAGGTTACAAGTGCTGATTGTTCAAAGTTACGGGGAACTAAATGTTCATCAAGAAACTGTTTAATTAAAAACGGACCCATCATTTCTGTAACAGTTGCACCAACTAGAAATAGAAATGCTAGTGACAATAAGCCTTTATATGGTTTCATATAAGAAAGTAATCGCCATAAATCGCTTCTTTTTTTCTCAGCCATTATATGCCTCCCTTCTCAACTAACGCTTCTAACTGCTGGCTTTCATACATCTCTTTATACCAACCTTCTTGCCTCATTAGTTGTTCATGTGTACCACGCTCTACAATTTTTCCTTCATCAACAACAAGAATAAGATTTGCATGTTGAATGGCACTTAACCGATGTGCTGTAATAATCGTTGTTTTTTGCTCTCTTTCTCGTTTCAGCGCTGTTAAAATTGTTTCTTCTGTCTTTGCATCAACTGCTGATAAACAATCATCTAAAATTAAAATTTCAGCATTCGTTAGTAAAGCACGTGCAATAGAAATCCTTTGTTTTTGCCCACCTGATAAAGACACTCCTCGTTCCCCTACTACCGTATCGTATCCTTCTGGAAATTGAACAATATCATCATGAATACAAGCAATATCAGCAGCACATGCAATTTCTTTATATGTAGCATCAGCCTTTCCAAATGCAATATTTTCCCCTATACTTGCTGAAAATAGGAAATGGTCTTGAGGAACATACGAAATAGCAGATCGAACGCCATGCAGCGTCATATCACGAATATCTTTCCCACCAACTTGCAGCGATCCATTAAAATGATCATATTCCCTGATTAAACATTTTAACAATGTCGTTTTCCCTGCACCAGTGCGGCCAACAATACCTAATGTTTCACCCTTTTTCAGTGTGAAATGAATATCTTCTAAATGGAGAGTTTCATTTTTCTTATAGGAAAATGTATCAATTGCAAACGTTATATCACCGCTTGCCTCTTTATGTACCGCTCCATCTTTGTTCACAACATCTGAAGTTTGAGATAATATTTTTTCCACACGGTCATATGAAGCACGACCACGTTCCATAATATTAAACAGCCAACCAAATGCGAGCATCGGCCAAACAAGCGTCCCTAAATATGTTGTAAATGTAATTAACTCACCAACTGTCAGTTCTCCGCGAACAACTAATAGTGATCCATAGCACACAGCGATTAAGAATGAAAAACCGACAATAAGAGAAATTGTTGGATCAAATAATGAATCGATACGCGCAACTAACATATTTTTATGCACAACATCTTCTGACTTTTTTCGGAATGCTTGCAAATCTTCCTTTTCTTGACCAATTGAGCGAATCACCTTCATTCCACTCATACTTTCTTGTACTTTATCATTGATCTCAGAAAACGCTTGCTGTGCTTTATGAAAACGTCTGTGTAATAAAGTACCATAATAATTAGTTGAAATCGCTACAATCGGCATTGGGATTAAACTTAACAATGTTAACTTCCAACTAATCGTAAACCCCATAGCCACTAGCACGCATCCACCTACGGCTAACGAATCAACAAGCGTCAAAACGCCCGCTCCAGCTGTCTGTTGGATTGCTTGAATATCATTCGTTGCATGGGCCATTAAGTCCCCTGTACGATGTGATTGATAAAAAGATGGACTCATGTTTGTAAAATGTTCATATAATTTCTTTCGTAATTGGCGCGCGAGCTTTAAAGAAGACCCAAAAATCATAATACGCCATATGTAACGTAATATATACATTGTAATCCCGACAACTACTAAAAGAACAACCCATTGTAACAACTTTTCAGATGTTAGCGTTTGGTTATTAATTTGGTCTACAACAACTCCAATTACTTTTGGTGCAACAAGCTCAAGAAGTGCTACACCAAATAACAAAATAATTCCCGTTATGTACGCCCGTTTTTCTTGTTTAAAAAACCACGCTAAATTAAAAAATACCTTCATTATATCCCCCTCCCTTGAAATGAGCGATGTTTTCAGTTTATCAAAAATACAGAATTTTTAAAAGTTTTAAACACTAAAGTTTTCCAAAAGAAAAGGACACTCTTATCGAGTGCCCCCTTTAGCGCTTATTTCATTTGTTGTTTGTTCATTGCGCTCATCATTTGATTGATTTTCTTTTGGGATGGTTTTTGTCCCATTTGCATCATCATCATTTTTAACATTTGTTCATTGATTGGTGGATTTTTTTGTAAGTAATTCATCATATATTTGCGGGCGATGAAAAATCCTAACGCCACGCCTGCTACTAGTGCTAATACGCCCACTAGAACAACTACCCAAATTGACATATATTTTCCTCCTTCATGTTGTCTACCTTACAGTGTACTAAAACCTTTTCAATAAGACAAGATTGTATTCGACATTTTTTACACATATGTTCGTGCTTGTTTCAGAGGATTTAACCAACCATACTTTTTATTTTCATAATCCATTGCTAAAAATGTCAATTCGCATTTCCTGAGAACCTCAAAGAAAGTCGTTTCCATCGACACATTTCCGGATGTACTCATTTGAATATATTGTGATTTCACCGTTATTTCGCCGTATTCTGCCCCAGTATAAAGCATGTGCGTATGATGTGTTCTATTATACTTCCCAAAACTACGTAAAACCTGTTCTAATTTATGGTGAATTCTCATTACTTGTAATGGTGTCGTAATATACATCATCTGCTTATATAACACTTTCTTTTCCGAAAGGGAATCAGATTCTGAAAATCGAGCAAATAAATCGAAAAACAAATACTCCCGACCAAAGTATGCCTTCGCAACATCTTCTTGAATTAAATACAATTCATACGTTTTCATACTTTCCCTCCCGCTCTGGACAACCTTTTCTCTTCATTATATAGAAGAAAATATGCAATGATTGTCTGACTACGGAGAAAGAAAAAACTTTTTCTGTCGAATAAACTCATTTACATAGAAAAATCTCTCCATGCCGGAGAGATTTTTCACAAACCATTAAAGCATTTCTTTTACTTTACGAACAACATTTTCTACAGTGAATCCATACTCTTCCATGATCTTTTCACCAGGAGCAGAAGCACCGAATGTATCGATACCTAGTACATCTCCTTCAAGACCAACGTAACGGTGCCATCCGAAAGTCGCACCCATTTCAATTGCGAAACGTTTTGTTACTGCTTTTGGTAATACAGATTCTTTATATTCAGCAGATTGCGCTTCAAAGCGATCCATAGATGGCATGCTGACAACAGCTGCATCAACACCATCTTCTGCTAATGCTTTTTGCGCTTCAATCGCTAAGCTTACTTCAGAACCAGTTGCAAGTAAGATTACATCAGCAATTTCTTTCTTGCTTGCAGAAATTACATACGCTCCTTTTGCAACTTTTTCATAGGTATCGTCTTTTGCACCTTCTAATGTTGGAAGATCTTGACGAGTTAAAATTAATGCAGTTGGTGTGTTTGTAGACCCTAAAGCTAACTTCCAAGCTGCAACAGACTCGTTACCGTCAGCAGGACGAATAACAGATACATTTGGCATTGCACGAAGCGCCGCTAACTGCTCGACCGGTTCATGTGTTGGACCATCTTCACCAACAGCGATACTGTCATGTGTAAACACATATGTTACAGGCAATTGCATTAATGCTGCAAGACGGATTGCTGGACGTAAGTAATCAGAGAATACGAAGAACGTACCACCGTAAGTTTTTAAGCCGCCATGAAGTGCGATACCGTTCATTGCTGCACCCATCGCGAACTCACGTACACCGTACCAAATATTTTTACCGCTGTAGTCAGCTCTTGTAAAGTCTTTTTCGTTATTCATGTATGTTTTGTTAGAACCAGCAAGGTCTGCAGATCCACCAAAGAATGATGGTACCGCTTCTGCAATCGCGTTAATTACAGTACCTGAAGAAGAACGAGTTGCTGTTTTTGATCCTAATTCATAAGTTGGTAAGTTTTGATCCCAACCTTCTGGAAGAAGACCCTTCATCGCTGTTTGTAATTCATTTGCTAATTCTGGATATGTTTGTGCGTATTCACCAAGCATTGTGTTCCACTCAGCTTGAGCTGTTTCGCCAACATCTTGTACCGTTTTACGGAAGTTATCATATACTTCTTCTGATACATGGAAGTCTTGTTCAGCTGTCCAAGCATACGCTTCTTTTGTTAATTTTGTTTCGTCTACACCTAGTGGAGAACCGTGTGAAGCTGATTTTCCTGATTTGTTTGGAGAACCGAAACCGATTGTTGTTCTTACTTCGATTAGCGTTGGGCGTTTTTCGTCAGCTTTCGCTTCCTCAATTGCTTTCGCAATTGCTGCAACATCGTTTCCATCCTCAACACGGATTACTTGCCAACCATATGCTTTATAACGATCTTCTACACTTTCAGAGAATGAACGATTTAAATCACCATCTAATGAAATATCATTAGAATCGTATAATACAACAAGTCGACCTAATCCTAAGTGAGCAGCTAATGAAGATGCTTCAGCAGAAACGCCTTCCATTAAATCGCCATCACCGCAAATTGCGTATGTATAATGGTCAACTACATTGTATGCATCACGGTTATACTTCGCTGCTAAATGTCTCTCAGCCATTGCCATACCAACAGCTGTCGAAATACCTTGTCCAAGCGGACCAGTTGTTGCATCTACGCCTGCTGTGTGACCATACTCAGGATGTCCTGGAGTTTTGCTTCCCCATTGACGGAAATTCTTTAAATCATCCATTGTTACGTCGTAACCAGATAGATGAAGTAGGCTGTATAATAACATTGAACCATGGCCTGCAGATAATACGAAACGATCGCGGTTAAACCACGTTGGGTTATTTGGATTATGTTTCATAAATTGCGTCCATAATGTATAAGCCATTGGTGCTGCACCCATTGGCATTCCTGGGTGACCAGAGTTTGCTTTTTCAATCGCATCAATGGATAATGTGCGAATCGTGTTGATAGAAAGTTGTTCGATTGAATGTGACATGCTATTCTTCCCTTCGCTTATATTAGTAAACGTTTTACACATTTATATGATAGCTTCCCACGCAAGATTATACAACATGTATCGACAAATATGTTGATGTTTTTTCGAATTTGTTCAAAAAACATACTAAATTTCACAATGTATAGGGTTTCAATCTGCTATACTTTTTCATTATTCATTTATTGATAATAAAGGGAATTATCTGTATTTTCATACGTGGCTCATAAAAATCTTTAGCAAATATTCTCCACTCCTCTATTTACCATTTATTCACAACATATATAATAGAAATGAATATATATTAATTTTCGTCGTATATATCAAATAAAAACTGCGGGAGGAGAAATGATGAGTGAACAAGTGGTTTCCTACACCTTTTTAATTGTTTTTTCCCTTATTACAATTAGTTCTATTTACCTTTCAGTAAAATTAAAGTCACCTTATAAATACCTCCCAGGTGTTGTCATGCTTATTCTCTCCATTGGCACGTTCAGCATACTATATTTTGATCGAGGTATAATGATAACTAGTGAAGGATTAGGTTATTTATATAGTCTCATTGCAATCCTCTTGTTACTTATCGCCAGTATTTCTTTATTCATAGCAATTGCTATTTCTTTTATTTCAGCTTTATTTAGAAAAAATTAACATTTGTTATGTTTGAGCACTACGCTCGATAAAAAATTAAATCCCAAAATGCAAAAGGTGTCCTTCTCCCGCTTCCACTTTATAGAGTAGTCTAATTAAAGACTCTAACTCTGTACAAAGAATATCTCGATTAAAACTAAGGTGTTCATACTCTCCATCCGTATCACACTCTACCGTCCATTGAAATGAGCCTGTGAGTTCTATTTTTTCAGGTCCCAATGAAAAGAGATTGACTAATGAGCGAAATAGGTTGATCGCTATTTCTGCTCCCTCTTTCTCGATTTTTGTAATACCATAATAATGGATACCAAACCCTTTCTCTTTCTTAAAAGGATTATATGTTGGAATCCACTGTAAAAAATCTGACACATACAAAACAATTTCATCACTGAATATCACGCATTCTTCAACAACCGTTCCATCTTTATAAAAAAACTCCCTGTCATGCCAAGAAAAATCTTCAGAACTTAGCTCTCCTTTTTCATTTGAAACAAATACAAATTCATGTTGCAAAGCCATAGTATTCTCCTCCTTCTCCTGTCATCATACGATACTCCAAAAACATTTTCATTTTCTTCATTATATATTTTTATATTTTCTAAACATTTGACAAAAAATAAACCTAGATTATTTGTTATGATTTATCATAAGATAACAAAAAAAGAAGGTTGATAAGCTTGAATAAGAACAACATCGTTCATATAAACATTCTACTAACAAGCGATATACACGGTACGATTTATCCAATTCATTATCGAAATAACGAGCCAGCAGAAATAGGATTAGCCAAACTTGCAACACGTATCACCCAAGAGCGTAACCAACATGAACATGTAATTGTGATCGATAACGGCGATTTTATACAAGGAACTCCATTCACCTATTACTACGCTAAATATATACAGCATAAAAAGAACCCAATGTCACTTATCGCGAATTACATTGGATATGATGCGGCCGTTATCGGAAATCACGAATTCAACTATGGAATGGATGTATTAAACAAAGCTATATTAAACGCGAATATGCCTTATCTATCTGCAAATATTTTAAATAAACATACAAAAGATCCTTACTTTGGGACACCCTATATTATTAAACACATACATCCTAATATAAAAGTCGCTATCTTGGGAGTTACAACACATTACATCCCAAATTGGGAGCAGCCACCTCATATTAAAGATTTACTATTTGAAGATGCACTAGAAACAACCAAAAAATGGGTTTCTCTCATTCATAACCAAGAGCAGCCTGACTTATTAGTCGTAGCATATCATGGTGGCTTTGAAAGGGATTTACAATCTGGAGAACCAACAGAAATTTCAACCGGTGAGAATCAAGGATATGCGATGTGCCAAGAAATAGATGGTATTGATATATTACTAACAGGTCACCAACATCGCTCTATTGCAAATACGAAAGTAAATGGTGTAACCGTTGTACAACTCGGATCTAATGGCCATTCATTAGGAAAAGTTCGAGTAGAGTTAGAACAAAATAAAGATCGAAGGATAATTAAAAAGTGTCAATCGGAACTGTTATCTGTCAAAGACGTTCAAACAGACGAAAAAGCACTTTCACTTGTATCTGACTACGAAAATCAAACGCAACAATGGCTAGATCAACCAATCGGCACCATTATCGGTGACATGCAAATTCACACTGCGATGCAAACACGTTTACAAGACAATCCTTTTATTGAATTTATAAACAAAGTACAAATGGAGGTAGCTGGAGTCCATATTTCTTGTACAAGCCTATTTCATAATGAATCTTCTGGCTTTCCAAATCAAATTACAATGAGAGATATTGTATCAAATTATATTTATCCAAACACATTAAAGGTCATACGTATTACAGGAAAAGATATTAAAGATGCTCTTGAATTATCCGCTGAATATTTCACATTAAATAACGAAGAAGATATTATTGTAAACCCCGCTTACAATACGCCAAAACCACAGCATTACAATTACGATATGTGGGAAGGAGTTTCATACATATTAAACATTTCAAAACCAGTTGGTGAACGAATAGTTTCCTTACAATATGACGGATCTCCCATTCACTTTGATCAAGAATATGACGTAGTTATGAATAATTATCGTGCAAGTGGTGGCGGAAATTATTTTATGTACCAAAATAAACCCATCATAAAAGACATACCAATTGATATGTCTGAACTTATCGCAAATTACATATTAGAGCGGGGGACAATTGAAGCGACTACCAATCGTAATTGGAAAGTTACCAAATAAACCATTCTATTAAAATCAAAAAAGATGGGCTGCGCCCACCTCTTAATTTAACTTTGTATTATCTTGTTTTTTCAATGCTTTTAATTTCGTCGGTGTAATATCTTTACCTTCTTCGTTAACGACTTTAATGCCTTTTAATTCGTTTAACATATTTTGACGAAATCCTTTTAAATATTGTTCACGGAGCGATTGGCGCTCACGTTGTTCTTCTTCAGTTAATCCTTCAGCTTTCGCTTTTTTCGCTAAGAAGTTAATGCGTTCAATGAGTTCGTGACTTAGCATCTCGAATCCCCTTTCTACTTAAAACTGATTATTATCATACAATAGTTAGTCTTGTTTATCAAGCAATTGCTTCGTGTATTCCACGTATCTGCGATGTACTGTTGCTTTAGATACATCGTGTCCAAAACCTCGAAGCGTTGCTGCAATTTCCTCAAATGTTAATTCATTGCGACGCAGACGTACAATTTCTTCAATCGGCACTTCTTTCTTTTCACGTCCTGTGCTTAAATGTCGGTTTTTTAAGTTTTTTTCTGGACGAAACCCTCTTTCTACCGCTCTCTGCATTCCACGTTTAATCTTCAAATTATGAATCTTTCTCTGATACTCTTCAACTATACCAATAATATCTAGTACCATAGAATCCGAATCAGAAAGCTGTAATTCACCATTATGCGTATGTGTATATACTTTTATTCCTTCTTTATGTAAACAGTGCATTAAAGCAATTTTTGCATTCCCTCTTCCAAGCCGCGTTTCATCTTGAATGAGAAGCACATCGACCTGTTCATCTCGAATCATATCTAACACTTCTAATATACCGTCTCGTTCAATCGTATAGCCGCTTGCCTTCTCCTCAATCACCTTTATAACATTCATTTGATACCGCTCAGCTAAATGCAATAATTCATCTTTTTGGCGTGATAATGAAGTTTCCTGCGCTTCTTTCGTTGTGCTTACACGGGCATAAATGATTGCATTCATTTTAAAACCTTCTTCCTCATTTCAATTTTTCCTTTAGTGTATCACAAATCGTCCTTTTGTTCGAACTTATGTTTGTAGAATGTTTTTTTGCATGTTATACTTATAAGTAAGAAAATTGAAAGAAAACGAGGTGTAAAAAAACATGGAAAAGTTAACAAAACGCCAGCAAGACATTCTCGACTTCATTAAACTAAAAGTACAAGAAAAAGGTTATCCACCTTCCGTACGCGAAATCGGTCAAGCGGTTGGCCTTGCTTCTAGTTCTACGGTGCACGGACATTTATCACGTCTAGAAGAAAAAGGTTATATTCGACGTGATCCAACAAAACCAAGAGCTATTGAAATTTTAGGAGAAGTAAGAATCGAAACAGACACACAATCAGTTGTTCAAGTCCCAATTGTCGGAAAAGTTACAGCTGGTTTACCAATTACAGCAGTTGAAAGTGTAGAAGAACACTTCCCACTTCCTGCAAGCGTTGTTGCTGGAGCAGACCAGGTGTTTATGCTACGAATCTCTGGAGATAGTATGATCGAAGCTGGTATTCTGGATGGAGACTTAGTTGTTGTTCGCCAACAACATTCTGCATACAATGGAGAAATCGTTGTTGCTTTAACAGAAGATAATGAAGCAACTGTAAAACGTTTTTACAAAGAAAAAGATCATTTCCGCTTACAACCCGAAAACTCTTCTTTAGAGCCAATCATTTTAGATAAAGTCTCTGTTATTGGAAAAGTAATCGGGGTATATCGCGATTTACATTAAAAAATAGACCAGTTAAACTGGTCTATTTTTTAATTCGCTTCAATTGTCACGTCTCCTGCAGATGTTTGTCCGCTAATTTTTACGCTCCCATTCCCTACTACTACATTTCTTTCTTCCTCCTTGAAAACCTTAACTTCACCAGCAAATGTTTTCCCACTTACAGTCGCATCTTGAGGCTTTTCAAGTAGACGAATATCAACATCTCCTGCAGTCGAGCTTGCTTCCACATCATATTTAGAGTCATGATCAATAACGTCCACATCTCCACTTGTTGTTTTCGCAACAACTTTTCCACTTACTTTTTTCATTTTAATTCCGCCCGCTTTTGAAGATCCTTCTACTTTCTTCGCTGTCACCCGCTCTATTTCTACATCTCCACCAAGCGTTGCAGCTTCTATGCGTTCACTCTTCACATCATTTACTGTTATCTCACCAGCAGAAGAACTTACTTTTATGTCTTGATAAGCACGTTCTGGAACAACAATTGTTACCCCCGACGATTTAAACCCAAATGATAAAAATGAAAAATCTAATGAAATTCCTTTTTTTATCTTACCTTGAACTTTTAATATATCTCCTTTTTCATCAATACTTATTTTTTGCTTCGTAGTATTTCCTGATTGTTTTATATAAAAAGAAGAATCATTCCCTTTTTGAACTGTAACATCCTCAGCATCCAAATCAATTTCTAGATTTTTAATTACTTCATTTTTTATAACTCTTTCAGTTTCTCCCTTTTCCGCCGCATCTACTGTTTTTGAATATGTTTGCGATATACCAATAACACCAATAATGATACAAGCGACAGCTATTAATACTATCTTTTTCATCTCAGCTATTCCCCTCTAATCATTTTGAGATTCCAATTGACATAGCGCACACAAAATTTTTTAAACCATTTTGTACAGTAGTAAGCACCTATACATAACAATAATCCAACACCAACAAACGTAATAGAAACGAATACCTCAAGCCACAAAAAAGTACCAGTTAGGATTTTAATTACTACAAATAGTGGTGCCACAACGCTAGCAACTCCACCAACCCAAAGTGCAAATATAAAACTTATAATTGCGACTAAAGGACCTAATACAAGAATAAAATTTAATAAACTAAGACCAATTGCCGCCATTACAGCTCTTGTTATATTTGAAGCAGATGGATCCTTTTTCATCTCATCAAAACGATATAACGCTAACATCTCTTTCGCAATTGCTTTTGGCGAACCGAGTCCTTTTATAATTTCTACCTCTGTCTTCCCTTCCTCTAATCCAAACTGAAAATGCTCCTCATAATCGTATAAAATATCCTGTCTTTCTTCTTCTGATAACTTTCTAAGATGTCCTGATAGATCTCGAAGAAACTGTTCTTTGTTCATCTCATTACACCTCTTCAATAATTTCTTGTACCCCTCTAGCAAAGTCACGCCAATCCGTTACAAGTAAATGGAGTTGTTCTTCACCTTGATTTGTTAATTGATAATATTTACGCGGTGGCCCTTCTGTTGATTCTTTTAAATATGTTTGAAAATAGCCCTCTTTTGTTAATCGACGTAATAACGGATATACAGACCCTTCCGATATTAAAAATTTATTGGAGATTTGCTGAACGAGCTCATAACCGTAGCAATCTTTTCGTTTGACAAGTGCCAGTACACAAAGTTCTAGCACACCTTTTTTAAACTGGACGTTCAAAGATAATCCTCCTTTCCAATCAGTACCACTCAATGCAAGGTACTTACGTTATCCATAATATACCATCAACTATTGTTTATTGCAAGGTACCGTTTGTTGTCTATTTAATAAAATACCGTTTTCCACCTCTCTTTTCTTTATACCAAACAAATTAAAGAATCACGATTCCCCTTACCTAAACATGGAGAAATCGTGATAAATAATATCATACAATTCTATACACTAAATGGATTTATGTAATAATTCCAGCACATCTTTCATAACAAAGGGGGCATCTTTTTTTACACGCTCAGCAAACTCAGAAACTAGACGCAATGTTTTAATACTTTCAATCGGATGATCACCTGATGCACTTTCAGCAGAAAGCATAACAGCATTCGTTCCATCCAATACAGCTTGAAATACATCAGTCACCTCAGCTCTTGTAGGAATAGAATAATCCACCATGGATTGAAGCATTTGCGTTGCCGTAATCACATACGTATTTGTGCGATTACACTCATGAATCATCATTTTTTGTAAAAGCGGAATAAATTGGTACGGTAATTCTACGCCTAAATCGCCCCTGGCAATCATAATACCCTCCACTTCTTTACATATCTCCTGAAAATTCTCGATGGCCTCCATCGTTTCCACCTTAGCAATTAGATTTGGTGAAGTTTCATTTTTTAGGCGGATAAAGTTCCGGATTTCCTGTATATGAGAAGGTTTTCTAACAAATGAGCATGCAATAAAGTCAACATTCTCACTTAAAAGAAACTGAATATCTTTTTTATCCTTCTCTGTAATAGCTGGTAAGCTAACGATTGTACCTGGTAAATTCACCCCCTTATGAGAAGCTATATCGCCACCTACCTTTACTTTTGTTTCTATTTTATCCTCGCTTATCTTTTCAACCGTTAACTCAACTTGTCCATCATTAATAAGAATTCTATTTCCAACTTTCACGTCATTAATAATCCCTGGATAATCAACACTTGCTTCTTCTTTGTTTCCAGAAATAGAATGAATGTATAAAGTAAAAGTATCTCCTGCTTGAAGAGTAACTCCATTTTCTTCAATAACTCCCAATCTTATCTTGGGTCCTTGTAAATCCCCTAAAATTTTGATGGAATCATCTAAAGATTTTACCAATTGAATTATTTCCTTATGGCTTCCATGGGAACCATGCGATAAATTAAGGCGGATAATATTCATACCATTTCTTATTAACTGCGACAAAGTATCCTTATTATTACTCGCCGGTCCAATTGTACAAATTCGATCAATTGTCATATTTTCACCATCCTTTTTTATCTATAATTCCCATATAGAAAGAAAAAATAATATTTCTCATACATGGTTTGTAATGTAAGAGTAGAAAAGGCCGATAATTCCTTAGTACAAGAATTACCGACCTTTTCATGATGAAAATGACCTGAGTTGTTGCATGATAAAAAAGCGAACCATCAAATGGATTTTTTTAACAAATGAACACTCTAGTATGTATCCATCACGATAACAAAGCACTCATTCCATCGATTGCTGCATTTGTTTTTGTTTCAACCTTTCTTCCAACACATGAATCATAAATAAAAAATGCTCAGCTTCTCTTGTAACATGATCAGCTAGTAATGGATTAATTACATTTCGAATTTGGCATGTTTGAATAAGTTCCAATCCCGCCTTTTTGAAATTTCTCAATTCAACTGTGGCATTTTCACTATCTTTATTTAGCTTTCCGATTAAATCCTTCACCAAGAAAAAGTGCATATTCCTTCATAATCCGTAACCAAAATCGATTTTCAGTTAAAGAGCGTTCAATAAATAATTGTTCAGTTAATGATTCAGAAGGCGTAGCTTTCAATTCCGGTGGAAGCAGCATAGCCCGCTGTGTATCCATGACAAAGTGACCAGGAATAGATTGTTGTTGTCCATTATTCATTAAATCCCCCCTAGCGCCCCACGCCCATCAACTTAAGAATTCAGAATTACATCAAACCGAAAAAGAGTCCTAAATTAATAGGACTCTTTTTCGGTGATTTGAATGTAAACTTTTTATCATCAGTTTACATTCATTTCCCCTTAAACATTAACTTTATGCCGCCCCCCCCGATATCCCAAAATACATAACAAAAGTATATATTCAAAATACTGTAAATAAAGAGGTCAGTTGCAAGGAATACTCAATCATAGTACACCATAAATCACACTTAAACATATCGGAATCAATAAAGAAGGGAAAGATAATATACTTGATACATTTCAAATCTAGCAATATAAAACTAAAAGGGACTCTTACCTACGAGTCCCTTTTAGTTTTGATAATTAAACTCCACTAATTTGTATTAAGCCCTCATTCATTAACTATATAATTCACCTTCCTAATTCTTAATTATCAAGAAGATAAATCACAAGAAAAAGAAGCTAACAATTTATTGTTAGCTTCTTAACTCATGGAAAAAATGGTGTTTTTACCCACATCCTACTATCTAGATTGTGATTTAACGCTTGTAAGATGAGCATCAAACATATCAATTATTTCAAGAAATCTATCAGCTTCACGGAAAACATGGTCTGCTAATAGTGGATGAATGATACTCTTTATTTTACATTGCTCAATTAAATCACGTGCCGTTTTCTTAAAATCCCGAAGAGATGTGACTGACACACGATTTTGATCCAAAAATTGATCTAAAAGAGGAACTGTTTGAGATTGTGGTTTCATAGATTCTAAGTCAATTGCTTGATACATCAATTCATCAAAATCATTGCTAAAATTCCGGGCTATATCTACAAGCTTTCTTTCCGATGGATCAAGAAGATGACCAATAAATTTAGCATGGTCTGCCATAATCCTTAAAAAGAAAACATTTTCTTTAATAATAGCATCAGGAAGAGCATCCAATCTACCTTCATTTAATTCAATTAAGCGTTTTCTAAAATAATCAGCTTCCCTACTTGTATGGTCAACTAACAGTGGAAAATTATTTTGTCCTGGCAATTTACATGTGAGAATTAATCCTAGAATTTTTCGTTTAAATCCAAAAATATTAGTTGCAGCTTGTTGTACTTCTGAATTAAATCTCTTTATTTGCTCAGGATCTGTTTGATTTGTATAAGAATATGCAATTTGTTCGATGTGTTCAAACAATCGGTAAAATTGATTAGCCTCTTGGATTAATTGAGTATCCTCACATCTAAACCCCAATCGAAGAAATAGAGAATGCTCTTTCATGATTCTAGACCAAAAACGGATTTCATTTAATGATCGTTCAACAAACATTACAGACGTAACACCCGTATCAGGATGTAATGAGGTTTCATCCCTATTCATTCTCAATCCCCCCCAGTAAATACTACGCTAGTTCTATTCTTATGAATAAATATAGATAAAAATACCATCAATAAAAGTTCATTATGACTATAAAAATAAGATTATTTTTTCTATTCATCACAACATAAATAATGATAAATCTCGTATACATGTGGAAATTAACATAACCTATCATTATCGGTAGCCAAAAAAAGCTCACTCCTTGTCCATCAAGATAAACTTTATAAACTTATATGCTTAAAATCAGAATTAATACCTATTTGCGTACTATTGAGTATTAAGAATAATTAAGTAGTTTAAAGTAAATATTATTACTGTTATAAGTCAAAAGGAGGTCATTATCATGAACAAACAACGAGCACAAGAGATTGCATCTTCACCGGTTATGGCTAATGTAACCTATAATGGAGTTCCGATTTATATTCAAAATGTAGATAAAAATAATGAAACAGCTAGAATTTACCCCCTTAATGAGCCTCAAAATGAGCAGGAAATTCCTTTATCCAACTTAATAGAACATTAAACAAACAATAATTTTTAATCCAAACACTACTCAGAGTGATGTTTGTTAGGGACAGCTCATACAATTGCTTGTCCCTATTTTACAAATGAAATATTCAACCTCAAAATCTAAAATACTTCTGAATAATACGTTGAGATAAGTGTAATTTTATTGAACTTGTCAATTAGTTGTTAAATCCCATAGTTACTAGAATATTGTTAATCTATGTTTCTAGTGAAATATTTTTACACTGGAAACAAATTTCATGCACATAAGACTAGAGTCAAAACAAAATAATTTAAAAACGTAGAGTAGGATTTCCTTAAATGACATAGAAATTATATAAAGTGACAAAAAGGGGTAATTTCCTCAACAATACCAACCATTTCAAGCAAATTCCCTTCAATTTCCCCGTAGATTGGTTTTTTCTTGCAACAAAAATCTAAAAGCAAATTTTATTTTACACGAAACATAATTTTCACAATAAATTGAATCAACTATAAAAAATGAAATTGGGAGGAGTACGATGACGCAACTCGATTCTTTGCACCCAATTGTAGAAAAGATAATCAATAACATTGAAAAAGTGATTGTCGGAAAGCGAAAGGAAATCATTCTTACCTTAGCGGCTCTCTTAACCGAAGGCCATGTACTATTAGAAGATGTACCAGGTGTCGGGAAAACAATGATGGTACAAGCCCTTGCAAAATCCATCGATGCAAATTTCAAACGGATTCAATTTACTCCTGATTTACTGCCATCAGATGTAACAGGTGTTTCTATTTATAATCCGAAAGAATATCAATTTGAATTTATGGCAGGACCTATTATGGGAAATATCGTGCTAGCTGATGAAATTAACCGTACATCACCAAAAACGCAGTCAGCCTTGCTTGAAAGTATGGAGGAAGGCAATTTAACAGTAGATGGTATAACAAGACCTTTACCAAAGCCATTTTTTGTAATAGCTACACAAAATCCAATTGAGTATGAAGGAACGTATCCTTTACCAGAGGCTCAGCTCGACCGTTTCTTACTAAAGCTAAAAATGGGCTATCCCACACCGGAAGAAGAATTTGAAATTTTAAATCGGACAGAAAAAACAAAGCCTATCTCTCATTTACAAGCCGTTATTACAATAGAAGAATTACTACACTTACAACAAAACGTACGGGCAATATATACAGACAAGGCCATCAAACACTACATCGTAAAAATCGTTAATCAAACCCGATCTTATAATTCCGTACAGCTAGGGGCTAGCCCCCGTGGCTCCATTGCTTTGATGAAAGCTGCACAAGCTTATGCGCTCATAAATGGCAGGGATTTTGTCATTCCAGATGATGTTAAATGTTTAGCTCCATATGTTTTAGCTCATAGACTCATTTTAAAAATAGAGACGAAATTTGAAGGGATAACACCAGAAAGCGTTATCATAAAAATTATCGCCCGGACTCCAGTACCGGCTCAAAAGGCGAAAAACTCCTAATGAAACAGCTACTACGAAATGGTCGTCACGCCGGGAAGCTATCGTTGCTTGCTTTATTCATCGCTTTAACATTTGTATACACCATGTTACAAGGAGAATTTGTAAGCTGGTTTCTATTTTACACCTTTAGTCCTTTCGGTCTTTACTCATTATTGTTACCCTTTTGTGCCTTGTGGAACGCCGAGGTGAAACGCATAACAAATCAAAAGGAGTTTACAGCAGGACAGCAGTTCTTATGCACTATTACAATAAAACGAAAAATCCCCTTCCCCTTGCTTTATTTAATTGTAGAAGAAGTGCTACCCATGGAGTTCAAAACTCGCAAACAATCAAAAAATGCAAAAGTGTTATTATTTCCAGGATTCAAGCGAAACATTTCATATCAATATGTAATCGACGCAATCCCAAGAGGAGAACACACCTTTTCGAGTGTGCGTGTAAAAACTGGTGATGTATTCGGGATTATCGAAAAAGAGACAATCTTTTCAGTTCCCAATAGATTTTTAGTTTATCCCCACTATGTAGACATAACTTATAGACAATTAGAAAACGATTTCGAACAAGGAACACTCTCATCAAATGTGAATGTAGCAAGAGATGCAACAGTCTCATCTGGTGTCAGAGACTATAAACCTGGTGACCGTTTTTCATGGATCGATTGGAAGGCAACTGCTCGAAAAAACAAGATTATGACGAAAGAGTTTGAACAACAACGAAGTCATGATGCCGTGATTTTCATGGACAGAACCCCCTCTCCCCTGTTCGAATTGGTTGTTACGTTTACAGCTTCTCTCGTGAGGTCTATCCTAAAACAAGATTCACAAGCATCATTTATATCCGCCGGAAAAGAACAAACCGTTCTTCCTTTACGTCATGGTGAGACACAATTACAACAAATTTTTCACCATTTAGCAAAAGTACAAGCAGACAATATGTTTCCGCTCTCTCAAACTGTAGAAATAGAGTTAAAGAAAATCTATCAACCAGTAACATTCATACTTGTAACAAGTAATCTTTCTCCCGATATTCAAAAAGTTGCTGACAGTATATCACTGAAAAGCAGTAAGCTAATGATATTTGTCGTCAAGGAAAAAGTACATCAATTCTCAAAATTGGAACTAAGCCTACTCGAAACGCTAAGAAAACAAAAAGTATTCGTGAAAGCAGTTTATGAGAATCATTATACAAATGTATTTTTTGAGGTGAACAAATGACCATATTACCTTCAAATAATAAATGGGATATCAGTAGTTTCCTAATGCATTTATTTGGTTTTCTCATTTTATTAGAATGGTTGCGACCACTTATAGAAATTACAGACATGGTGAGATTGAACCTCTTTACAGGATTTATAGGAATTTGCTTCATTCTCTCTTTTTTTCAAACGCGATTCCAAATTTCGATAAAGATTGTAGTCATCTTATTTATGATTCATTCGGTAGATTATAAGGGACCTTTTATTCATCCTGCTTGGTTGGTAGAATTCTTATCTGATTTTTTTCACAATATCCGCCTTCTCTTTCAAGCAAATTGGTGGGATCTTTCCAAATCTTTTCAGACCTTTTTATTTTTTTTAGTTCTTTGGTTTTCGTGCTTCCTCACCCTTTATTGGCTGATTCACCAAAAACGCGGACTCTTATTTCTTACGTTAACCGTTATTTATATTACAATTTTTGATATATTCGGCTTATATGACATGAACAAGGCGATTATTCGTACAATTATAACGGGTCTTTTCATGCTCAGCCTTCTCCAGATTGAACGTATAAAAACGTTCGAGAACTTACAAAAGCATACCAAATCCACACCGCAATTGCTCATCCCAATTGCGGTATCTATTATATTTACGATAACTATTGGATATTTCGCTCCCAAACCCGGTCCTCAATTATCCAATATTGATACTTTCTTCAGATTCGATACACCTTCAGCAAATAAAGAGACAACAATCAACAAAGTCGGTTACGGTATGGATGACTCTCAATTAGGCGGTCCTTTTAAATGGGACGACACAGTTGTTTTCACAGCGCAAATGCAAAATAGTCAATATTGGAGAGTTGAAACAAAAGACTTTTATACCGGAAAGGGTTGGGAAATTTCTGATAACCCGAAAAAAATTTCTTTTAAGAATAAAAACAACGTATTGAGTTGGTATGAACAAAATACAAAAACGGAAACTGCCGAAGCAATTATCACCATGCAAAAAGACTCACCTCACCTTATTTATCCCGCGGGATTAGTATCGGTTGAAGCTGCTTCAGATGTATCATTCCGTGCAGATCCCTTTTCGGAAAAAATCGATATGATGAAAGAAGGCTCTTCTACTACCTTAAATAAATATAAGGTGACTTATAAGACTCCTCATTTTTCTATCGAAAACTTAAAAGCTGTAAAAGCGGCTGAGGGTCTAGAGGCAAGCTCTTATTTCATAGAAAAATATACTCAATTACCGGACTCATTACCAAAGAGGGTAAAAGACTTAGCGATAAATCTTACAAAAGATAAAAACAATCGATACGATCAAGTATTAGCTGTTGAAAGCTACTTCGCAAATAATTCTTTTGTATATGAAACAGAACATGTTAAGGTTCCTGGAAAGGATCAAGATTATGCAGATCAATTTATATTTGATACAAAAAGTGGATACTGCAATAATTTTTCCACGTCTATGATTGTTTTACTTCGCTCTATTGGGATTCCGGCACGCTGGGTAAAGGGCTATACCGGGGGCACTCTTGAAAACAAAGTAACGAATTCAGATTATGAGAACATTTACACAATCGATAATAACAATGCACACTCTTGGGTTGAAGTATATTTTCCAGGATACGGATGGGTCCCGTTCGAACCAACAAAGGGTTTCAGCAATCCATATAACTTTACACATGACGCTTCTGCTCCAACTGCCACTTCACCAAATAGCGAAACTACGATACCTAGCAACGAACAAACTCCACAGCGAAATGCAGAAACAAAACAAAAAAATTTAATAGAAGATACCGAAGTCCTCTCTAACGGAAAGATTATGGATTCCAAAAAAGGATTTTCATGGGGATACTTGTTCCTTTGTATCATATCAATTAGCATAACTGGCTATGCCCTCTTTACTACTAGAATAAAGTGGTTCGCATTTTTTATCATTCTCTCCTATAAATACCGAAAAGGAGATGATGTTTATGCAAAAGCTTATGATGCACTTTTAAAACAACTGGAAAGAACCGGCATCTCACGCAACGAAAGCCAAACATTGAGAGAATATGCAATCCATGTAGATAACCTTTACAATTCGACTGATATGCAAAAACTCACTCTTAGTTATGAAAATGTTATTTATCAAAACCATCCTGCTACATCGGAATGGAGAAGGTTCATACAATTATGGGAAAAACTCATGAAAAAAGCATCCTCTCCACCCAAGTCGAATGAATTTGATACGTTCATTTGATTGAGTAAGGCGATTTCTATAATTAGAACAAAACCTTTTATTAATTTATCAGATTTGTAATCATAGTAGTCTCATGATCATGTGTTTTAGATAGTCCTTACGAATAATTAGATTCCTACTTCAAATTTAATTCAACTTTGAAATCCTTGATATCAGTAGTATCAAGAATTTCAGTTCTTAGTAAAAATAATCAATATTCTCAATACATTTACAGACACACAAAAGCGCGGTTCCTGATTACTCAGAAACCGCGTCACATTAATGTTTATTGCGTTTTATTTTTAAAATATTAATAAAGAGACATATATTTATCGCGTTCCCATTGGTGAACTTGCGTGCGGAACAAAAATCAATAAATATTTGTATCTATTAAGCTATGCATAAATGTCGTAGTACCAATGTTTAACGACAATTGTTTGTATATTGACTTTCGATAATATTCGTTTGTCTTTTGTAAATAAATATGGTCATTAAGCGGCCGACAAAACACAGCCTGCTTTTGCGGGCTTTTCTTCTCTATTTTCTTATTACGGATAAACTTTGATATGACAAGAAAGATATGTGGGCGAATTGTGGGTAAAAAACACCTAGCAAAAGTTTGCTTAAATTTGGCATTATGTTGCTTTTTTGTTTCCACAAAGGAGACAAATATTAATGAAGAAACTTGTGGACCTCGGCATGATCCGCCAGGTATCTATGAAAAGTAATTCTGATATGATGCAAACTGCTAATGCTATAGTAATTCGACCTATTGTGGAAGAAGTGTCCGACAAGGAACCTACTAAAAGTCCTACAAAGTGTCCTACCATTAAAACACCCCCTGTTTCCTTAAAACAAAATATAAAAGATATAAACAAACGTAATAGTAATGAGAATAGTAATACTACTGAAGAGAATATTAAACAAGCTGCTTTGTTGCTCACTGGGTTCCAGAACGTTTCGTTTCTTTAACTAGCTCTTTTTATTCTGAATCAAAAACAATTCAAGAACTGTGGAAGGTTGTAAGACAGTGTAATAGAGTTGTTAATTACACAACAGGTGATAAAGCATTTACTAAAGACCAGGAGCTTACTATTGGCTTAAAAGCTATTAAAGAGTTTGTTATGAAAGTGAAGTCTGGAATAAAAATGAAGTATGGTAAATTTGCTTATTTCAATGGGATTGTAAATAACTTAATGGACAAGTTCTACTTCTATAAAGAGTTTATGGGAGTATAAAAAAGCTCCCAATCGCTAAACGTTAGAGGTCGAATAAGGGTAAATTGGGAAGAAAAGCATGCAGAGGGAGGATTCCCTACAACCGTAATACATGTTATCATATTATTAAAATTCCTAAAATTTCCTTTAAGGACAAAAAAATGAACTTAGATTTATTTATTTATTTTATGTTACAGTTCCATATGTTAGTCAATTACAACACTGTTAAGAAGGAGTATACATAATGAAAGCAACGAAACTCGTATCATTAGCAATACCTGTTCTATTATTAGTAGGTTGTGGGGTAGGAGATAAAGATTCTATCCCTAAGACTGAGGAAACTAGTAAAGCAATGTCGAAAACAGTAATATCTGAAAAACAGTATCCGTATTATATTTGTGAGCAACTGGTAGAGTTTCAATTCAAGAAGGATAAAATATTGTTAAAACTAGGAGAAGCTTCAAAAGATAATAAGAAATATAAAGATGTATTTAAAACAGCAAACAATATGGATGAAGCCTTAGACCGTATGGAGAACATAATAGTACCTGATAAATACAAAGACATTCATAAACTCGTACAAGAAGGGATAACAGATGCAAGAAAAGGAACAAAGTTAATAAAAGACGCTGATAAAGACGATGGACTGAAGATTCAAGAAGCTGTATTAAAAAGTTCTCCACATATGTCAGGTGTAGATGGAGAACAGTGGAGAGAAGCAATTTATAAGTTAAATCAGGAAACCAAAGATGCCTACGCCAAAGCACTTGATAAGAAAATGGAAGAACATACAAAGTAATAGAGTAACTTGTAATTATACATACAATCATTCAACTAATAAGGGGTAATAGAAATATGAAAGCAAAGAAACTAGTAACTTTAGCGATACCTATTATGTTATTGGCAGGTTGTGGTACCGATAAAACAGACGCAAAGCCAAAAGAAAAAATAGAGTCTAAGTCAGAAACTAAGGATAAGTTATCAAAAGAGCAGTATCCAGTTCGTATGACGAGTTTATCTTCTGAGTTAATGAATAAAATCTCTACTATAACTGAGATAGCAATGGATAAAACGAAGGACGAAAAGGATTTAGTAAAAGAGATAGTAAAAGAAGAGACTGAGTTACAAAAGATTATTTCTAAATTCGATAAGATAGAACCACCTAAAGGGTTTAAGGACTCTCATAAGGAAGTCTTAAAAGCGTTAGATTGTTATAGTAAAGCCTATGCATTACAAGTTGAAATTATAAAAGGCAAAGGAAAAGTTACAGATGAAGACAGAAACAAGTCTCAAAAGTCAATGGACTTAATAAAAGAAGGTAATGGTTATTGGAAAACTGGTTTCCAACCAATTGAAGACGCTACAGTAAAACAAGCAAACGCTCTTGGTTTCGATACAGGAGCAAAAACTGATACTCCTTCAACTTCTAAATCCGATGATGACAATGTGCAAATATCCGCAGACGGTAAAGAATTATTTGGTTCGTGGGGTAGTTACAAAGGTTCTGAGTTTCATAAAGGTTTAGACTTTAGAGAAGATAATTCATTCACGGCTTATGATGATACTGGTAAGTCTTCTTATGAAGACAACCATATGACAGGTACGTGGTTATATAATGCAGACAAGAAGCAAGTAACTATGATTCCTACTGAATTTGTTAAAGACGGTAAGAAGATAGATGCTAGACAAATGAATGCGGTAGTAGATTATACTGTTGAGTTTTTCAGAGCAGGTTCTTTAAGAATGGTAGATAGTAAAGGTAACAAAATAGAAGCAGAAAGACAGAAGTAAATATTATGTAAAAAGGGGGTTATTTCATTAGTTATGATACAGTCGGATCGTTGCAACGTATGCAACAATTGGAACAAGCAGAAGCTGCAGCTGGAGAAAGATTAGTTCTAAAAAGAGCTAACACAACTTTAGATACATGGTTGGCAGTTATTGCAGTTATTTTATTCATTCCTACTTTCACTTTTTCTTTAGTAGCATTATTGATTTATTATTTCACAAAGGAATTTTTCGCTAAAACATGCTTAGTAAAAAATATAGCTACTGGTGAAAAATTTTATGTTGATAAACAAGAATTTAAGCAATACAAGAAGGATTTTAAAGCGAAGGAAAAACAAGTTAGAAAGATATCTGATTTGAAGTAAAAAAAGAAGAAGAACATCTTTTAGTGAGGGTAAATGTTCTTCTTTTACTGCAAATTCACTTAAATTTCTTTTGCTACAATGCCTCCACCGTTTCCATGCGCATTAGAAGGCGAACCACCACCGTCACCAATATTAACATAGTCAGGTCTTGCAGGAGCTCCGCCACCATCCCCCTTATTATCAGATATCGTATCAACTTTATTTAACGCTAAATCTGGCCTTACAGGTGCTCCTCCATCTCCTTTGTTTAATGTCGAAAATCCAGTTGTTATAGATACCGCAAATGCACAACCTATTGTTGTTAAGAGGATTTTTTTTATCATCTTAATGCTCCTTTTTCCATTTGTTTTTTTCGGGCTTCTTTACCCATACGATAATACTCGACTGCTTTTTCATAGTTGTTGTCATTATAAAATTTATCAGCTAAACGATCTGTATATTCTTCAATGCAATCAAATAATTCTTCTTTTTCGAAATACGAAATTCCTGCAAAAACAGCCTTTTCCAATGCAGCTGTATTTGTATTCATTGCTTTTAAAATCATGAAACGATGTTGATACTCCTGATTTTCCAGTTGATCACAGATGTACAATCCTTTTTCTATTAATCCTTCAGCTTTTTCATATTCACCTATTTTCAAATTTTCATCCGATTCCAAATAAATTGCACGAAAATGATTTTGAGAGTGATTTGTAACTTCTGATAAATGACGAATTGCTAATTCTGATAAATTTTGATTTGCATACAGTAATCCTAAGTTATTTCGAACCATCAACACATATTTTTTATGATTAGCTTTTTGAAATACATCTAGTGCAGCATTAAATGTTTCTTCAGCTAATTCAAATTGTCTTAAATCGATACAACATAATCCAAACATATTTTCACATAAAGCAACATTAATCTCGCAATCTGGTTGCTTTATGAATTCTTCTTTTGCTTTTTTTATGCAATCAATCGCTGACATATGTTGATAAGACTGATTATAAAAATAGCCTAATCGATAATAAAATTCCGCCTGTTCCAACTTATTTGGAACATATTTCAAAAGATTTTCAGCTGTCTCAAATTGTTCTTTTGCTTCTTTATATTTTGTAACAAACATAAGATAAATGGCTTTGAAAAAGTGATAATAATATGCCAAGTATCCTTTGTTAGGAATTTCAAAAGATTCCACATTATTAAAGCTATCTTCTTTAATCGAAATCCAGTCAGTCAGCACATTATATCTGAAATTTAATAAGGCAAAATACAGTAATACATCTTCATCCAATTCTACATGATTAATATTATTGTCAATTTCTTCTTTTAGTTGCCTTGCTTTCTCCACTTGTTGCTTCAACATTGATTGATACCAAGTATCTAATAAGTGTTTGATTTGCTCTTTAGTTACTATATGTGCACTCATAACAAGCCCCCCCTATTTTCCTAAAATATTAACATAGTTCTACACATTATATATAAACTCCCTGTTTAAATTAATTGAAAAATAATTATCAGAAAATATTTTCCTAGGGAGGTAAAACTAAAAAAAACGACTCAATTAAGAGCCGGCACTTTTTATGCTTATTATTTAATTTTTACATAATAAGGACTTGCTGTAATGTAGTACACATTACCTCTACTATTTTTCACTTTATATTGTGCGGATCCGTTTGCTGTTACTTTATTAATAATAGTACATCCTAGTCCTGACTCTAAAGTACCGGCAACTTCTTTGGAGAATTCCCCCTATAGCTAGAGCCTAGCTAGGTAAACATATAAGAAAAACGAAATCATTTCGCATCTACTGTATTAAATATAATTTATAAGTAAAGGATTGTGATTATTCTTGAGCCTAAATAACGGAAAAAACTGTAACTCTGCTGCAATTCCTTGTCCTGTTCCTAGTTCGATTTCCGCTCCTTTCCCGGGTTCAGCGCCAGCTGCAATTCCACGCTTATTTTTTACTCCTTTGTCACCAAATCCACCTCCTATTCCCCTTCCGGAAAACACACTTAATATCCCGATTATGGAGTTCTTAGTTCCTGCCCAAGCAGTAGCAGGAGGAACAGCAAGAGTTCAGTTAGACTCAACAATCAGTACAGAAGTTTTTGTTGAGACAGAAGTAGTTGATCTTTTTTAAAATATAGATGCCATTACGTATCAGCTATTCCGTAATGATGTGCTGCTGACAGATACGATTGTATCTGGAAACTATGTAGGTGATCTTTCCGAGCCAAATTCGCTTTATACCTTTAACTCTACGTTTACATGGGTAGATTCCCCAAGTGATCCAGTACTCCCAACAGACCCTGTTCGTTATCGAGTTGTGGCAAATGTAGGTGAGTTTGGTGGATTGGCATTCATCGGAGCTCAAGTTAGAAATCCTGGATTTATCGGTGTGGTTTTTCCTACTGACCCTATTTAACACGAAAGGAATAAATAAAACCGACTCTGATTACAGAGCCGGTTTCTTTTGCGTTAGCGTACGTTAACATAGGAATTGCTTGCGGTGATGTAGAACGTGTTGCCTTTCGAATTGTGTACTTTGTATTGTGATGATCCATTGACAGTTACTTTTTCATCGATTTTAAACCCTAGTCCTGCATCTAAGGTACCAGCAACGTCTTTATCCTGCCAAGATGGAGAGTCATAGAAACGTAGTTTGTCCACTTTGGACACAATACGCTTTCCTGCAATCGGATTAACTGGCTCTTTCTTCTCAAACTTGATGTAAGAAGGATTGTTATATACCCATTGATTTCCTCCAAGATTTAACCAACCATCTTTTTCTCCCCACACTCGGTATGATTCTGGTTTATTTAACTGACGAATAACAGAGTAACTTGCACCTGCCCCTTTACGAAGAAAAACCCTCAACACGTTATGTGTCAAGGGTTTAAGCCTCTTAGTAAAGAGACATATATTGATCGCGTTCCCATTGGTGAACTTGCGTGCGGATCAAGCTTCACACCCTAATAACAAATCAAAATAATCACGAAACCTAAATTTATAGGGAATCTTTAAAATTTGAAACTCAAAACAAATAATATTGTTTCATTATTTCGTGGGCATTTTGTGGGTACTTTTGTGGGCACCTATTAATCAAAAAAACAAAAGAGCACAGCGTGTATATAAAGTGCTACCAACACTCTATATACCGTCCGCCTAATCACACTAGGCAAACACTTGCTGTACTCTTACGAACTATTCTACAGTACGTAAGAGCTCCTTAGCAACAGTTTGCTTACACACGGCATTCTGTTGCTTTTTTGTTTATACAAAGGGGCCTATATAATGAAGAAACGTATCGATGTTATCGCAAATGAAGTATCCTTCCACAACTTATCATCATTCACAGATGTGGAAGAACTAAATAAAACTGTACGTACATACCGTGACAATATCCATATGTCTATTAAGCGTACTGACGTACAATCTAAACTAATTACATTACTTGAAATTTTAAAACGCCACAGCTGCAAATATGTAGGCGTTAGTTTCCTATGTAAAAATAGAATCGCTGAAAAAATGGAAGTTTCATATAAAACTGTACAACGTTTAATGAAGAAACTTGTGGATTTAGAGATGATTAAGCAAGTTTCTATGAAGCGTAAAAAAGATATGCTTCAAACTTCTAATGCTATTATCATTCAACCAATTGTGGAAGAAGTGTCCGACAAGGTAGTGGTAAAAAGTCCTACAAAGTGTCCTACCATTAAAACAACCCCTGTTTCCTTAAAACAAAATATAAAAGATAAAAACAAACGTAATAGTAATGAAAATATCACTACACCTGAAGAAAAAATTAAAGAAGCTGATTTTGTTGCCCATTGGGTACCAGAACGTTTTATTTCTCTAGTTAGCTCTTTCTATTCTGAATCTAAAACAATTCAAGAACTGTGGAAGGTCGTAAGACAGTGTAATAAAACTACTAACTTCTCTACAGGTGATAAAGCATTTACTAAAGACCAGGAGCTTACTATAGGCTTAAAAGCTATTAAAGAGTTTGTTATGAAAATTAAATCCGGAGCAACAATGAATAAGGGTAAATTCGCTTACTTCAACGGTATTGTAAATAACTTAATGGATAAGTTCTACTTTGATAGTGAGTTTATGGGAGCATAAAAAAAGCCCCCAAACACTAAATGTTCGGGGGCGAATAAGGGTAAATTTGGAAGAAAAACATGCAGAGAGGGATTCTCTACAACCGTAATACATTTTTTCATATTGTTAAAACACTCAAAATTTCTCTTAAGGATGGAAAATCTTTATATCTTATTTATATAATTTATGCTATGGTACAATATGTTAATTAATTACAATACTTTCTAAAAGGAGGATACATAATGAAAGCAAAGAAACTAGTAAGTTTAGCACTTCCAATCATGTTACTAGGGGGTTGCGGAACAGACAATATAGAGAAGAAAGCAGACACAAAGGTAGCAAAGATAGAAGTAAAAGAAGAAGACAAGGAAAAGTTATCGAACGAAGCATACCCTTCTCGTATGTCAAACTTACATTATGAGTTAAAGTTGAAGATGGAAGAACTAACTGAAGTATCAAAAGGAAAAGACAAGGATGTAAAAGAGCAAAACAAGAAAATCTTAAAAAGTGCAGATGAGTTACAAGAAATATATGTTAAGTTTTACAAGATAGACCCACCAAAAGAGTTTGAAGAACAACACAAATCTGTTTTAAAAGCAATAGACTGTTATAAAGAAGCGATTGACACACAATTAAGTCTAGCAAAAAGTGGTTCTGTAACAAAGAATAAGACAGAGCAATTAAAAGACTTAATGTACAAAGGTAATGACTACTTAGAAAAAGGTATGAAACCAATTGAGGAAGCTGTAGAACATACCAAAAGACCTGACGCTATCCCTTTATCAAAAGACGGTAAAGAAATAGTAGGTGAATGGGGTAGTTATGTTGGTGATAAATTCACTAAAGGAACAGAGTTCCGTCAAGATGGTACATACACTATATTTGATGATGTAGACAACACACCTTATGAGAACTCACATATGGATGGAAAATGGTCTTACAATGGAGACACGAGAGAAATGACATTGACAATAGACGAATATGTAAAAGACGGCAAAAAGGCTGAACCTGGTGAAATGAAACAATCTATGACCTATAAAATGGAGAACTTTACTGATACGGGATACAAGATGGTAGGAGACGATGGTAGCGTGATGCGTCAAGTAAAACGTAGGTAATAGTCAATAACAGTATTCAAACAAAGGAGTTTTACATATGGGACGAAAAATACTAGTGTTCGTAATCATAGTTCCTGCTCTCTTTTTCGCTCTTGCAGGGGCAATAGCTAGTTTAGGAACTGGGGAAACATCGGTAGTGGCTAGAGTAATGTCCATAGCAGTACCTATTCTTCTACTAACATGGATAATAAAGAGATACACGAATAAGAAAAAGAAGTCTAACAACATTGCAGTAAGCGAAAGGGTATTTGAGACAGACGAAGAAGGTAGACTAACGAGTAAAACAGATTACGTTTTAAAAGTACAAAACATATCTATGGTTTGGGTACAAGCACAAAATAAATTCAGTGAGTTAGAAAAGAAAGACCCTACATTCCTTAACACACACGATGAATTAAAGCAAGTAGTAAGTGAAATGAAGTCAGCAAACAAGAAATTAAGAGAAATTAAACCACCAGTAGAGTACGATAACTTGCAATCAGAGTTATCTCAATCTCTATATACTTTTGATAAAGGTCTAGACATAATGGTAGAGGGGTTTACAACATTAGATGAAACAAAGATTAATAAGTCAGGTGAACTGATTGATGAAGGTAGTGACGGTCTTATGGAGTCACTTGGAGTTATTTTAAGCTTAACAAAATCGTAAAACGAATAATAAGAAACCAAACAAAGGGGTATATAACAATGAAACGTAAACTATTAGCAGTAGCATTACCAATTATGTTAGTAGCAGGGGTAGGTTGTTCAAAAGACGCTTCTGAAAGTAAAACTGACAGTCTAGAAGTAGCGGAGACTGATAATCAAGAAGTATCAAATAGTAAAGCAGAAAAAGAGTACAAGTCAAAATTAAACTCTTTAATGAAAGATATAACTAAAGAGTCACTAGTATTAAAAGAAGTCATAACTAGTGATAAATCAATAAAAGAAAAAGAAGAAGAGTATAGAGAGAAGTCTAAGGCTTTGTTGGAAATAACTGATAAAGTAATTGAGTTAGACCCAGGTAAGAAGTATAACGACGTACAAAATACGGTAAAAGACGCTATGTATGAGTTAAAAGGTGGAATAAGTTCAACGAAAAACGGCTTAATCATGAAAGATAAGGGTGTCGTACAGCAAGGTGCAGACTCGTTTACGAAAGCATCTGATTTACTATTAGAAGCAGATAAAAAGATGAAAAACATAAAGTAGTAACAAGGGGGACTATGTCAATGAAACGTAAAATATTAGCAGTTGCATTACCAATTACTCTAGCTTTAGGGGTAGGTTGCAGTAAAGACAATGTAGAAGAAAAGAAGACTGATAGTTTAAAAGTAGTAGTAGATTATTAAACTTCTATACTTGACTTAAGTAAAGCGTTAGAAAGCAAATTATCTACAGAAGAATTAAAAGAGTTATTTATGAATGCTAAAGTTTAATACATAGTAAAAAAGCCGACTCAATTAAGAGCCGGTTTCTTTTATGTTAACGTACGTTTACGTATGCATCACTAGCTGTAATGTAGTACGTATTCCCTTTCGAATTGTGTACTTTGTATTGTGGTGATCCATTGACATTTACTTTTTCATCGATTGTAAACCCTAGTCCTGCATCTAAAGTACCAGCCACGTCTTTATCATGCCAAGATGGAGAATTATAGAAACGTAGGTCATTTACTTTGGATACAACGCGTTTTCCTACAATTGGATTAACTGGCTCTTTCTTCTCAAACTTGATGTAAGAAGGATTGTTATATACCCACTGATTTCCTCCAAGATTTAACCAACCATCTTTTTCTCCCCACACTCGGTATGATTCTGGTTTATTTAACTGACGAATAACAGAGTAACTTGCACCTGCCCCTTTACAAAGAAAAACCCTCAACACGTTATGTGTCAAGGGTTTAAGCCTCTTAGTAAAGAGACATATATTGATCGCGTTCCCATTGGTGAACTTGCGTGCGGAACATATCCCACTCAATTTCTTTCGCTTCGATGAAGTGCTCAAGTAAATGTTCACCTAATGCACCACATACAATTTCGTTAGATTGTAGTGTAACTAACGCTTGTGCTAATGTTGCTGGTAAGTCAACGATACCTGCTTCTTCACGTTCTTCTTTAGTCATTACATAGATGTTACGATCCACTGCAGCTGGCGGAGTTAATTTATTTTTAATTCCGTCAAGACCTGCTGCTAATAATGTTGCCATTACTAAATATGGGTTTGCAGCTGGGTCAACACTACGTACTTCTACACGTGTACTGATACCGCGAGATGCTGGAATACGCACTAATGGACTACGGTTTTGTGCAGACCATGCTACGTAACAAGGCGCTTCATATCCAGGTACTAAACGTTTGTAAGAGTTTACAGTTGGGTTAGCTACCGCTGTAAATGCCGGGGCATGTTTTAAAATACCTGCGATAAAGTGACGCGCATCATCACTTAATTGTAATTCACCATTTTGATCGTAGAATACGTTTTCTCCATTTTTGAATAGAGATAAGTTACAGTGCATACCAGAACCGTTCACTCCGAATAATGGTTTCGGCATAAATGTTGCGTGTAAACCGTGTTTACGAGCGATTGTTTTTACAACAAGTTTGAATGTTTGAATGTCATCACATGAACGAAGTGCATTCGCATATTTAAAATCAATTTCGTGCTGTCCTGGTGCAACTTCATGGTGAGATGCTTCAATTTCAAAACCCATTTCTTCAAGTTCAAGAACGATATCACGACGACAGTTTTCCCCTAGATCCATCGGCGCAAGGTCGAAGTATCCACCGTTATCGTTTAGTTCTAATGTTGGATTTCCTTTTTCATCAACTTTGAATAAGAAGAACTCCGGTTCCGGTCCAAGGTTGAATTCTGTAAATCCTAGTGCTTCCATTTCTTTTAACATACGTTTTAAATTGTTACGTGGGTCACCTTCAAATGGAGTGCCATCAGCATTGTAGATATCGCAGATTAAACGAGCTACTTTACCTTTTTCAGCAGTCCAAGGGAATACTACCCAAGTATCTAAGTCTGGATATAAGTACATGTCAGACTCTTCAATACGAACAAATCCTTCAATTGAAGATCCATCAAACATCATTTTGTTATCTAGAGCTTTCGTTAACTGACTAACTGGAATCTCTACGTTTTTAATAATCCCTAAAAGATCCGTAAATTGTAGACGGATATATTTTACATTCTCTTCTTTCGCTAAACGAAAAATATCTTCTTTTGTGTACTTTGCCATTATATATTCCTCCTTAGTCCCTCTAAACACCTTCAGAATCAGTAATCTTTAGTGAAAAAACCTTGAAATATCACCTTGCCGTAATGAAGTTCGATTGAATCTACCTGTATGTTGCAATTCATCTCGAAGAATTTTACGAAGCTCGGATTTTGAAATTTCTTTCGTTTCTTCTTTTACTTTCACTGCTTCTGTTTGATTTTCTTTCATTTGTAACACTTGTTTAATACCAGCCATATTTAAGCCTTGATCTAACAAATCTTTAATTTCTAACAACTTATCTACATCATTAAATGAAAACAATCTACGATTTCCCTTTGTACGGGTTGGGAAAATTAAATTGTGCTCTTCATAGTAGCGAATTTGACGAGCAGATAATTGTGTTAAATCCATTACAATACCAATAGGAAACAGCGGGGCAGAACGTCTATCTTCTTTCATTGTTTCAGTTCCTCCTTCGCCTTAACTGTTTCTCATTTTATATCATGTTATGTTTGATGTCAACAGATGTTAGCTTTTCTAACATGGTTTTTTTATAAATTTTTTCATTCTTTTTTAAAATGGCATAAATACCTTCTTCTATACAAAAAAGCTGCCGAAATCGACAGCTTTCCCTTACGAAATTGTTAATAGATTTTTTTCAATTAACGCATCGATCGCAGAACAAATCGCAATCTTCACGTGAGAATAAGTTAATCCACCTTGCACATAGGCAACATACGGAGGACGAATTGGACCATCTGCTGATAGCTCAATACTTGCACCTTGAATAAACGTACCTGCAGCCATAATGACATCATCTTCATAACCTGGCATATAGCTTGGATACGGTGTAAAGTGAGAATTAATTGGAGATGCGTATTGAATTGCTTGGCAAAATGCAATCATACGCTCTTTGTCATCAAATTGAACAGACTGAATTAAATCTGTTCTTGCAGCATTCCAAGTTGGTGATGTATTCATTCCTAACTTTTCTAAAAATGCAGCTGTAAAGACCGCCCCTTTTAACGCTTGACCAGCAACATGAGGAGCTAAGAAGAAACCTTGATACATTTCTTGTAAGCTATATAAAGATGCCCCTGCTTCTGCTCCAATACCTGGAGATGTTAAACGATATGCACAAGCTTCTACATATTGTTCTTTCCCAACAATGTAGCCACCTGTTTTTACAATTCCACCACCCGGGTTTTTAATTAGAGACCCTGCCATTAAATCTGCCCCGACATGGCACGGTTCTAACTCTTCAACAAATTCTCCGTAGCAGTTATCTACAAATACAACAACATCTGATTTAATCTCTTTTACAAAAGAAATCATCTCTTTAATTTCTGCAATTGTAAATGACGGACGAGTCGCATACCCTTTTGAACGCTGAATACCAATCATTTTCGTATTTTCCTGAATAGCTGCTTCTACAGCTTTAAAGTCAACGCGTCCTTCCGCCGTTAACGGTACAGCATTATAACCAATGTTATATTCTTTAAAAGAACCAACACCTTTCCCGCGCACACCAACAATCTCTTCTAATGTGTCATATGGCTTCCCTGTTATATATAATAATTCGTCACCAGGGCGCAAAATACCAAATAAAGCTGTTGAAATCGCATGTGTACCTGAAATAATTTGCGGACGAACAAGCCCTGCTTCTGCTCCAAATACATCAGCATACACCTTTTCTAATGTGTCACGACCGATGTCATCATAGCCATAACCTGTTGTTGGAATAAAGTGTGAATCACTAATTTTATGTTTACGAAAACTTTCTAATACACGAAATTGATTACTTTCAATTATTGTATCAATACGTTTATGTACACCGGTAATTTGTTCTTCTACTTCTTTTACAATAGGAGCAATTCTTTCTCCATTTTTCAAACGATCAAACATTTTTATTCTCTTCTCCTTTTTCCACTAAAAATCTCTTTAACTGTCCATTCAGCGGTGAATGAGCAAATATATAACCTGTACACTCATACAAGAATCCATCTTCTTTAAATTCCATCCCAGTTAATACCGTTTCTGTTTTTAAAAGCGTTAATAATCTACCTTCACTCGGAGGAATCATGACCTTATACGATTCCATCTCTTCCATCATCTTCGTTTCTACCGATTCTTTCAAGCTTAATAGATCCGTTTCTTCAAAAGCACTTGTCATAAGAAAATCATTTTTTGGAAACGGAATAAAATTTTGATGTAATCTATCCTTCTTATTGTAAACCGTAATAATCGGAATGTGGTCAATTTCAAGGTCTTGTAGTAATTTTTTCACCGTCTGTTCATGACCTACATAATTTGGATCTGCAGAATCAACGACATGTAAAATCACATCCGCTTCCCTCGCTTCTTCCAGTGTAGAGCGAAACGCAGCAACCAATGATGTTGGTAAATCTTGAATAAACCCCACCGTATCAGTTAATAGCACCGTATATCCACACGGCAATTGCATTTTTCTTGTTGTTGGATCTAACGTCGCAAACAGCAAATTTTCTTCAAATGTATCTGCTTCTGTTAATCTGTTAAATAACGTCGATTTCCCAGCATTTGTATACCCAATTAACGAAACTTGAAATACTTGATTATCCTTTCGGCGCTCACGATATCTTTTCCGGTGCTCCACAACAATCGCTAACTGCTTCTTAATCTCATCAATACGAGAGCGAATGTGACGACGATCTGTTTCTAGCTTCGTTTCACCAGGACCTCTCGTACCAATCCCGCCTCCAAGACGTGATAGCGCTAGCCCTTGCCCCATAAGACGTGGCATCGTGTATTGTAGCTGAGCTAATTCCACTTGAAGCTTACCTTCTCTTGATTTCGCACGCTGAGCAAAAATATCCAATATTAGTTGCGTTCGATCGATTACTCTCGCATCTAACATAGCTGATAAATTGCGAATTTGGCTCGGTGTTAATTCATTATTAAATATAATAACAGCTGGTTCTAATTCTTCCGTCAGCGCTGCAAGTTCTTCTAATTTCCCCTTACCTATGTAAGTAGCAGGGTGAAATTTCGGACGTTTTTGCGTTGTAGATACCAAAACTTCTGCACGTGCCGTCTTCGCTAGCGATGCGAGTTCTTTCATGGAATGCATAAACCGTTCATCATCATCTTGTGGCAATTGACAGCCAACTAATATGACTTTTTCTTTTTCTTCCATCAAATATGTTCACTCACCCTTTTCGAAAATTAAACCTTCTAATATAATAGCAGAGGAAGCACATTTCATCTAGTTAGCGAGGGAGAAAATTCATGGCATGGGAGATTTTTAGCATCATCGGTACAATTGCCTTCGCACTCAGCGGAGCTATTGTCGCAATGGAAGAAGATTACGATATTTTCGGGGTATATATTTTAGGGATGGCAACTGCCTTTGGAGGAGGTGCCCTTCGTAATTTATTAATCGGCTATCCAATCGGCGCTTTTTGGCAACAAGACATGTTATTTCAAATTGCACTTTTATCAATGACGATTATCTTTCTATTTCCAAATAAATTAATTAAACATTGGAAAAGATGGGAGAACATCACAGATGCTATCGGCTTATCAGCATTCGCTGTACAAGGAGCACTTTATGCACAAAAGCTCAACTTACCTATTAGCGCTACAATTGTTGCAGCTGTTTTAACAGGGATTGGCGGTGGTATCATTCGTGATTTATTAGCACGCCGCAAACCTCTCGTCCTTCGCGCAGAAGTATATGCATTTTGGACGATTTTAGCAGGATTTTTAATTGGTGCCAAGATTATTGTCAGTGACTGGGCTCTATACACCTTATTTATTTTTATTGTTTGCTTCCGCATGATTTCCATTCATTACAAATGGCATTTACCGCACAGACGCTTAGAGAATAAAGAGCGTTCCTTGCATAAATAGTAAATTCACCTCTTTACATGACGTAAAGAGGTTTTTCTTTTCCAACGTTTTTTTCTGTTCAGAGTGTCCATACTAAACTTTAAAGCGAGGTGAACATAATGACAAACCACGTAAACAAAGGCGCTCAAAAAAGCTCAGTTAACCAAATTAGCTTCGACCCAAAATCCGCCCATGAAAAAAGCAAAAAGATGGAGCGATATCATAGGGCATATCAACAAAAAGCTAAAGAAGAATAGAGGTGATAAAGAATGGCAAAAGGAAACAACAACCGCAATCGCGGACAAAGTAGTAGCGTTAATCCACAAGGACTTGCATCAGATGTAGCTGATACAAGTCCAAAAAGCAAATTAGAACAACGAGCAAAAACAAAAAATACAAAATAGAATACGATGCATTACGTTTCTCTTCCATAATAAAGTAAACGCACAGTTTATGAACTGTGCGTCTCTTCTTCAAGCGTTAAATCACTACTTGATATCCCAATTAAATCATACTTATCGTATGCATCCTCTTGCAATAAGCGCATTGCCTGTGTACGAATGGATTTCTCAACAATATTCCGGACATAGCGTCCATTACTAAATGATGTAATTTGTGATGAATATTTCACCGCATGTAAATGATCACGGAATTTCCATTCCGCCTCTTTTGATAATTGATATTCTCGTTCATCATACATTCTCTTTCCAATTTCAAGCAACTGATTCACTGTATAATCCGCAAACTCAATAATAAATGGAAAACGCGATTGCAAACCTGGATTTAAAGAAAGGAAATGATTCATCTCTCTTGAATATCCCGCTAAAATCAAAACAAATCCATGTTGCTTATCTTCCATATGTTTGACAAGCGTATCAATCGCTTCTTTTCCAAAATCTTTCTCTCCACCACGCGCTAGCGAATACGCTTCATCAATGAACAATATTCCACCCATGGCTTTTTTAATTAAATCTCTTGTTTTTTGTGCTGTATGCCCAATATATTCTCCCACAAGATCCGCGCGTTCCGCTTCGACTAAATGCCCTTTTGATAAAATGTTCATCTCAAATAATAATTTCCCAATCATTCTTGCGACAGTTGTTTTCCCCGTTCCTGGATTTCCTTTAAATAACATATGAAGCACTTGCTTTTCTGACTTTAAGCCAATTTCTTGCCTTTTCTTATTTACATAAATCCATGCATAAATTTCTTTTATGATTTTTTTTATATCTTCCATTCCAACAAGTTTACCCATTTCTTCCTCAATCCGCTGCAGCATCTCATGCTTCGTAGACGTTTCACTTGAAATTACCGATTTCTTTTCTGGAGCAGGTACTGAAATTTTTTTTCGGTGATTTAACACAATATTAATTTGATTATTATTTTTCTTTCGCATCGATTGTTCCATACAATCACCTCTTTTTATCGACTCACCAAAAAATATCATTAATTTTTCCACTTCCCATACAAATAACTGTTTTCAGAAAAATTTGTTATAATATAAGAAAAAAACAGGGTGGTGGGAATATGGAAACAAAGGAAATTCATGATACGGTACAAGCTTTTTCTTCCTTTTTATTAAATAAAGGAAGAAAACCTTCAACCATTAAACGTTACGTCTATGATATTGAAGATTTTGGGCATTGGTTAGAAAGAAATAAAAAACTTTCCTCTAGTAATATATGGGCTACACTTTGTACAAAAGACTATGAAGATTATTTTTCCGACTTAAAAAAGAAACGGCATTACTCTGAAAAAACAATGCACCGTGTTTTTATTGTCTTAAATAGACTATATCAGTTTTTAAACCTCCCAAACCCATTAAAGGACATGAAACTCGTCATCCAACCTAATCGCGCGTTACGTGATGAAGATTTCATTTCAAAAGAGGACGAAAAACGCTTAAAACATACTCTGACTTCATTAGAAGGATTATCAGAGAAACAACGCCCTGTCCGTCCATTACTAATGGATCGTAATATTTCTATTGTAAATTTACTCATTGACTACGGCTTATCCCTACAAGAACTTGTATCATTAAATATGCATCACGTTCATTTTGAAACGAATACAATTTCCATTCCAGCAGTAGCAGGTGTTGAAAGAACCATTGATTTAACTCACGACGACAAACAACAACTATATAACTATTACAAAAAAATCCCTGAACCAGTTCGTCCCAAATACCATAGTGATGACCCGCTATTTGTGGCATTTGATTTCAACCGTAACACATATCGGTGGGTGTACGAAAATGATGCTCCAAAAGCACTAACAGAAATAGCCGTCCAAAAAATGATTCGTCTTGAGGTGGCACGGGCAAATTTACGGAAAGGCATTTCCGGCCAACACTTTCGAAATACATTTATTTTACGGTTAATTAAACAGCACATCCCAGAGCAAGAAATCATGAAACGCGTTGGTTTCAAATCAAAAATTTCATTAAAAAGGTATTATCAATATGCAAAACAAAAAGAAAACGCCTTATAAATGGGCGTTTTTACTATTTTTCACATAAACTGCCCGTTTCCCTATTCCTTTTTATCTTTAACTTGCATCTACTATGATAGGTTTTTCACCATCTCAATTAGAAAGGAGCATTTTAATGTCTTATTTTAATGATAACCAAAAAAAGATTTCAAAACCGTATTTTCCAACACAACCTCATCGTATTCCGACAGTCCATTATACCCCTATTCCTAAATTATACGCGAATCTTTTTTCCGATACTTTAAGTGACCTAACTAATATTATTCCAGCTGTATTTTCCAATCCAACAGAATCTAACACAAAAGAACTTATAACCTTATTAGAAATAATAAAGGGGTTCCTGGAACGTTTAAACTTAACGCTTACACAGCGAGAAGCTGGCATTGCAATTGTCGAAAATTTAATTACTATTTTGGATAATCAACCTTTTGTAGCAAATGCAACATATATTGAATTACAAAACCTACTCAACTTTTCACTGTATATCACTAAATTATTTAGAATCAATCATCTTGTGTTCCAAAAAATCATCATGCAAATAGAAAATTTACAAATTACTTTACTACAAATTGCGTCAATTGAAATGACTGGACCTCAAGGCGAACAAGGATCTCAAGGTGAACAAGGGTTTCAGGGCGAACAGGGACCTCAGGGCGAACAGGGACCTCAGGGCGAACCAGGACCTCAAGGCGAACCAGGACCTCAAGGCGAACCAGGACCTCAAGGCGAGCAAGGACTTCACGGCGAACAAGGTATT
>NZ_CM000745.1:2915025-2934963 GCF_000161455.1 Bacillus pseudomycoides DSM 12442 | reverse complement strand
ATTGGAAATGCTTTTTTAATTACTTGCTATCTTTCTCTGTTACATATGCCCACTTAAAGCTATACTCTGGGCTGATATTGTGTTTTACAATTCCTTTTACATTTGGTTGTAATACATAAGATCTACCTGATTGGAATAACGGTACTAGCGCTACATCTTCTTCAAGCAATAGTTTTTCAGCCTTCCCTAATTCTTCCCAGCGTTTCTTCGCATCTGCCATTAATTCTTTCTTCCCTTTATTAATCATTTCATCATATTTTGGATTTGAATAACTCATTTGGTTTTGAGAATTTGTTGATTCAAACATGTCTAAATATGTCATTGGATCTGCATAGTCTGGGTTCCAACCACCATATGAGAAATCATAATCTTGCTCAGATTCTAATTTTAATTTTTGTTTAAATGGCTGCATTTTAATGTTAACTGTTACACCTTTTAAATTTTTCTCAATTTGATCTTTTACATACTCACCAACTTTTTTTGCATTACTCGTATCATAGTTTAAGAATTCAAGTGTCACTTGATCTTTACCAAGCTCTTTCTTCGCTGCTTCCCAAGCCGCCGCTGCTTTTTTAGAATCTTGTTTTAAACCGTTTTTAAACGTTTCTTGAAAATCTTTACCGTCCGGTCCATTCGCTAATCCTTTTGGAACTAAGAAATCGGCAGGTTTGGAACCATCATTTAAAATTACATTTGCTAAATCCTTTTTGTTAATTGACAACGCAATTGCTTCACGTAATTTTTGGCTCTTTAGTGGTGTATCTTGACCAGCACGTTTTTGATTCAAGCGTAAGTAGAATGTACTTGGTTCCAGATATGTTCCAAATTCATCTTTCTTCGATTTATATTTATCAACAAACTCCCCAGTTAATAAAGAAAAGTCAATTTGACCACTATCATATAGATTCACACGAGTAGCTGCGTCTTTTACAACACTATAGTTAATTTCTTCTAGTTTCACATTCTTTTTATCCCAATAATTATCGTTTTTCTTTAACTTCCAACCATCTTCATGCTTCCAGTCAGTTAGAACAAACGGCCCATTGTAAACTACCGTATCAGATTCTAAACCGTATTTATCTCCTTTTTCTTTTACGAACTTTTCATTTAGTGGGTAATACGATACAAATGCCGTTAAGTTCAAGAAATATGGAACTGCGCTTTCCAGCTCAACTTCAAGTGTATAATCATCTACTGCTTTTGCACCTAAAGTAGATACTTCTGCTTTTCCTTTGTTAATTGCTTCTGCATTTTTAATATAATAAGCAATAAATGCGTATTCAGCAGCTGTCTTTGGATCTACTAACCGTTGCCATGCAAATACGAAATCTTTTGCTGTTACAGGATCTCCATTAGACCATTTTGCATCTTTACGAAGTTTAAATGTATACTTTTTTCCATCCTCACTTTTCGTACTTGATTCTGCCACAGCTGGGATTGGCTTATTATCTTTATCAAGGCGATATAACCCTTCCATTGTATTCCCTAAAATTTGTGACCCAAGAGTATCTGTATTTTTAGAAGTATCCATCGTTGGAATTTCGTTTGTTTCTGTACGATTTAGTACTTGTTTTGCTGCATATTTAATATCCGATTTCTTCTCTTCACCACTATTAGACGTTGTATTTGTCTTCTTATCCCCACCTGACCCCGAGCATGCCGATAACGCCATACTTACTGCTAAAACCGGTGCCACAACCGCTGTTAGTTTCTTGATCTTTTTCATTTGTGTACCCTCCCTAAATTATATGTACGATGATACATTTGAGAGATTTTCTAATACTTATGATATTATCAGAAAATTCTTATTAATTAATATTCTACTATTTTTTTCAAGTTTGTAAAGTTATTTTTCAAAATTCTGAAAATAGTTTTTCTATAATAATGATTCGCTTTTTAATAGCACAATTACAAGATTCTCCCCATCTACTATATGAGCACTAAAGCTTTCTTATTCATCTCTATTTTTTCGAATTATATATAACCTCCTTTCTCTCTATAAAGTGAAACTTTAATCAGTGTGGGTTTTCTTCATCCCCCACCTTCACTAACTTTTGTGGTAGGAGTCTTATTGCCTTTTAATCCCTCACTGCCATTCTTAATCAATATGAGATGAGATTATATTATCTTAAAAATTCATAAATACTACTTTTATTGTAGTATTTATGAATTTTTATCCTTTTAGCAATAAAACAAATTATAAACAAGATTCTTTCCATGAAAAAGCACCTCCAAAAGTAGTTGACCTACTTCCGGAGGCTCTTTTCTAATTTCATATTATTTTCCGCCTTTTTCCTCTACATACGCCCACTTAAAGCTGTATTCTGGACTAATATTATGTTTTACAATTCCTTTTACATTTGGTTTCATTACATATGCTCTACCTGTTTGATATAGTGGCACCATTGCTACATCTTCTTCAAGCAATAATTTTTCTGCTTTTCCTAACTCTTCCCAACGTTTCTTCGGATCAGACATTAATTCATTTCCTGCTTTTTTAACCATTTCATCATATTTTGGATTTGAGTAGCTCATTTGGTTATAAGGGCTCTTTGTTTCAAACATATCGATAAATGTCATTGGATCTGCATAGTCTGGGCTCCAACCTGCGTAAGAGATTTCATAGTCTTGCGCTGTCTCTAGTTTTAACTTTTGTTTAAACGGCTGGATTTTCGTATTAATTGTTACACCTTTTAAATTTTTCTCAATTTGGTCTTTTACATAATCAGCAACCTTTTTCGCTGTTCCATCATCATAACTTAACAATTCAATTGCCACTTGGTCTTTACCAAGTTCTTTTTTCGCTTCTTCCCATGCTGCAGCTGCTTTTTTCGTATCTTGCTTTAAACCATTTTTAAATGTTTCTGTGAAATCTTTACCGTCTGAACCAGTTGCTAGTCCTTTTGGTACTAATTGATCCGTTGCTTTAGAACCGTTGTTTAAGATAACATTTGCTAAACCTTTTTTATCAATTGACAATGCAATTGCTTCACGTAACTTTTTATTTTTCAGCGGCGTATCTTGGCCACCACGTTTTTCATTCAAACGTAAGAAGAAAGTGCTTGATTCTGCATACTCACCATATTCATCTTTCTTCGGTTTATATTTATCAACAAACTCTCCTGATAATAATGTAAAGTCAATTGCGTCAGTATCATATAAGTTCACTTTTGTAGCTACGTCTTTTACAACACTATAGTTAATTTCCTCTAGTTTCACACTCTTTTTATCCCAATAATTATCGTTTTTCTTCAACTTCCAACCTTGCTCATGCTTCCACTCAGACATTACAAATGGTCCATTATATAAAACTGTATCCGCCTCTAAACCGAATTTATTCCCTTTTTCTTTTACAAACTTTTCATTTAATGGATAGTATGATGGGAATGCCGTTAAATTTAAGAAATACGGAACAGGCTTTTCTAATTCCACTTCAAGGGTATAATCATCAACCGCTTTAGCACCTAATGTAGATATGTCTGCTTCTCCTTTATTAATTGCTTCTGCATTTTTAATATAGTAAGCAATAAACGCATATTCAGAAGCTGTGTTTTTATCAAGTAAGCGCTGCCATGCAAACACGAAATCTTTCGCTGTTACTGGATCACCATTTGACCATTTTGCATCTTTACGAAGCTTAAATGTATATTTTTTACCATCCTCACTTTTCGTGCTAGATTCAGCTGCAGCTGGGATTGGTTTATTATCTTTATCAAGGCGATATAGCCCTTCCATCGTATTCCCTAAAATTTGCGACCCAAGAGTATCTGTATTTTTAGAAGTATCCATTGTTGGAATTTCCTGATTTTCTGTACGATTTAATACTTGTTTTGCTGCATATTTAATATCAGATTTTTTCTCTTCACCACTATTAGACGTTGTACTTGTCTTCTTATCCCCACCTGATCCCGAGCATGCCGATAATGCCATACTCATTGCTAAAACTGGTGCTACAACCGCTGTTAACTTCTTAATCTTTTTCATTTGTGTACCCTCCCTAAATTATATGTACGATGATAACCTTGTTAGATTTCTGATATATTTGTATTATCAGAAAATTCTTATTAGTTAATATTCTACTATTTTTTTATGTTTTGTAAAGTTATTTTTTTTAATCTCGAAAATATTTTCTACTATAATGATAGTATATTTTAGTCACACTACTTTACAAAATCTCTCCATTCACTATATGACAGCAATACCCTTCTTATCATTCATTTAAATGAATATAAAATTATTCATATATAAATTTTATATCAAACACCACTTCTAATATCTAAAGTCTCTTTAAACAAGATTCATTACATAGAAAAAAGCACCTCCAAAAGTAGACAACCTACCTTTAGAAATGCTTTTCTATCTTTCTATTACTTACTATTTTCTTCTGTTACGTAAGCCCACTTGAAGCTGTATTCTGGACTGATGTTATGTTTTACAACACCTTTTACGTTTGGTTTCATTACATACGATTTAGCACTTTGGTATAACGGTACAAGCGCTACATCTTCTTCAAGCAACAGTTTTTCTGCCTTTCCTAACTCTTCCCAACGTTTCTTCGCATCTGCCATTAACTCTGTTTTTCCTTTTTTGATGATTTCATCATATTTTGGATTTGAGTAGCTCATTTGGTTTTGAGAATTTGTTGATTCGAACATATCTAAATATGTCATTGGATCCGCATAGTCTGGGTTCCAGCCACCATATGAGAAATCATAATCTTGTTCAGATTCTAATTTCAGCTTTTGTTTGAACGGCTGCATTTTAATATTAACTGTTACACCTTTTAAGTTTTTCTCAATTTGGTCTTTTACATATTCTCCAACTTTTTTCGCATTACTTGTATCATAGTTCAAGAACTCAAGTGTCACTTGATCTTTACCAAGCTCTTTTTTCGCTTCTTCCCAAGCTGCCGCTGCTTTTTTAGTGTCATTTTTCAGGCCAGTTTTAAACGTCTCTTGGAAATCTTTACCGTCTGGTCCATTCGCTAATCCTTTTGGCACTAAGTAATCAGCAGGTTTAGAACCATCATTTAAGATTACATTCGTTAAATCTTTTTTATTAATTGACAACGCAATTGCTTCACGTAATTTTTTGCTCTTTAGTGGTGTATCTTGGCCAGCACGTTTTTGATTTAAACGTAAGTAGAACGTACTTGGTTCTGAATATACTCCATATTCTTCTTTTTTATTTCTATATTTGTCAACAAACTCTCCAGCTAATAAAGTAAAGTCAATTTGGCCACTATCATATAAATTTACACGAGTTGCCATATCCTTTACAACACTATAGTTAACTTCGTCTAACTTCACATTCTTTTTATCCCAATAACTATCATTTTTCTTCAGCTTCCAGCCTTCCTCATGCTTCCAATCTGTAAGAACAAACGGTCCATTGTAAACAACTGTATCAGATTCTAAACCGAATTTATCTCCTTTTTCTTTTACGAACTTTTCATTTAATGGATAGTACGATGGGAATGCTGTTAAGTTTAAGAAATACGGAACTGCGTTTTCTAGTTCAACTTCAAGTGTATAATCATCTACCGCTTTTGCACCTAGCGTAGATACTTCCGCTTTCCCCTTATTAATCGCTTCTGCATTTTTAATATAGTATGCAATAAACGAATACTCAGCAGCTGTCTTTGGATCTAACAAACGTTGCCATGCAAACACGAAATCTTTCGCTGTTACTGGGTCACCGTTTGACCACTTTGCGTCTTTACGAAGTTTAAATGTATATTTTTTGCCATCCTCACTTTTCGTACTTGATTCAGCTGCAGCTGGGATTGGCTTATTATCTTTATCAAGGCGATATAACCCTTCCATTGTATTCCCTAAAATTTGTGATCCAAGAGTATCTGTTGATTTCGAAGTATCCATTGTTGGAATTTCGTTTGTTTCTGTACGATTCAGCACTTGCTTTGCCGCTAATTTAGCATCCGATTTGCTATCACTTCCGCTTGAATTCGTACTTGTTTTTTTGTCTCCACCTGTAGAACATGCTGTTAATGCCATACTCATTGCTAAAACTGGTGCTACGACTGCTGTTAATTTCTTCATCTTTTTCTTTTTCATTTTTTGTACCCTCCCTAATTTCCTGTACGTTTCTAGATTAAGAAATTTCTGATAATTCTGTTTTTCTTTATATTCTTATCAAAAGATTCCTATTAACTATTATTCTACTAATTTTTTGTTTTTTGTAAAGTATTATTATTAAAAATTTTGTAAAAATTATTTTATTACAGTAATATTCATAAACATTCTATTACGTTGATATAGAATTTTCTTGTATTACTATATGCATTTGATTTTTCTTCTATTTATTCCAATTGTAAAGAAAACTCTTCTGAATTATTGTTAATAAATAATGTATAATTCTAGTAAATCCTTTCTTAACAAAATAAAAAAGGTCAGCTTTACTGACCTTTTTATCCGGCTATTTTTTCTTTTTGCATACCTATTAGCATCTGTTTATCTTTCCCCTCATTAAATTCATTTTCGCTTTTCGCAACAACTACAGTTGCAATACCATTACCAATTAAATTTACGATAGCGCGCGTTTCTGACATAAAGTGAAACTTTAATCAGTGGGGTTTTCTTCATCCCCCACTGATTATTAGTTGAACCAATCGGGCTTTTACGGGCAGTTCATCCCCCACCTAACTTCTTTGCTTTTGCCAAATTTTGAGGTGTGGGTCTTACTGCCCATTAATGCGGGATAAAACGATCCCCCCCTAATAGACGAGCTAATCCTTCTAACGGAATAACACGCATCGCTGATAAAGTTGATGCCAATGCATAAAGCCCTCGCCAGTTACAGCAACTTCCCCTTTTAAAGTAACTAACAAAATAGCTATTGTTGTTAATTGTTGACCAAGCGAAAGATCGAGGTAAAAACCTTCACTGTATCATTCAAACAAAAAAGCAGATATTTATAATGATCTGCTTTACTAAAAAATATTTTATATTATGTTTTTCATATACTTTAACTCTCCCCATCTTCTTTTTTAATTTGCTGTTCACTTAATCCAAGATGTATTCGAAGTATATTACTAAGTTCTCTCAAACTCTTTGTATCTGGATTATAATAATAGACTCGTTCACCTTTCGGCCCATTCGGTAAATACAAATCATCTCCAGCTAATTGAATTTTCTCAATTGAAGCATTTAATCCGTATTTATAAAACGACAGCATATCAGCCAAAGCTAAGTTTGTCTTAAACTCACCATCTACAGCATCAATCATCTTTCCTATTTTCGTAACAGATCCCGCACTTTTTAATTTTGTTAAGATCGCTTCAATGACAAGCTGCTGACGCTGTCCTCTCATAGCATCACTATCGATATGACGTGTTCTTGCAAGAGCAAGTGCTTGTTCACCAGTTAATGTTTGCATTCCTTTTTTTAAATGAATAGCCTCCGGTTCATCTTTACTATTTTGTTCAGAAAACTCAATTGGAACATCTATTTCAATACCACCCAAATCATCAACAATTTTTATAAATGAATTAAAATTGAATTTCACAAAATAATCAACTGGTACATGTAATAATTTTTCTACCGCTTCAACAGACGCTTGCGGTCCTCCATCCTTTCCGTTCTTTACAAAGCCCCTACCATATGCATGTGTTATTTTATCCTTTTTCTTTTCGATTGGAACATATGTATACGTATCACGTGGTATGCTTATTAACTTGACTGTCTTATCATCCTTATTAAAAGTAGCTAGTAATAATGCATCTGTATGAAATGCACCATTATATTCTTTTTGACGCTCTTGATTTTCATCAATGCCCATAATTAAAAGAGAAACATTATTTGTTATTGGCTTTACAACTTCCTCACGCAAATCAGATTTCTCACCACGTGCTAGACTGAGAGAAGCTTTTTGTACCGCATTTGAAGTTTTATTATACAGATACGCACCATATCCTATTCCAACAGCTAACAACACCCCTACAAATATCCCTATCACTTTTCCTTTTTTATATTTTTTCTTATTCTTTTTTTCACGTGAAGATAAATTCTTCTCCATATTAGCTCCCCCGATATTTATTATTCTATACGAATTAAAAACTATCAAAATAACAAGATCATTATTTATTCAATACATTTTTCAATTTTTCGTATGAAGAAACATCTTTTTGAAATACGTTCTCATCAATCCCTTTGTTTATTTGTATCTTTTCCGTAGTAATAGAATACTGGATCATTCCATTATGAAAACTAAGAAAATTCAACATAATCCCCGTATTTTTTTCTACAATCATTTCGAATTTTCCTCTTAAGTCTTCAGATGTACTTAAAGGCATCTCTATGTTTATAACGCCCTCTATTTTATAACAGTCTAATCCAAGATACTTTGTTTCTTTAAAATTCCAATCTTTATATCGAATTAACAAATTTGCAAACTCCGATTGAATACTATATTTTGCTAGTCCGACATATTCATCATCATACCGCTTTTTCTCCCCCACTTTATTAAATGCTCTTTCAGTAGGTGTTAGTTTTAGTAACTCTATATTTTTAGGTTCTGACTTCCATCTCACTTCTTTATATGTATAATCTTTATCATTAAATTCTTGTTTTTTCCCTTGGTTATATAAAACTGTCATTTTTTTTGACTGACGATCCTCTTTAGAAGAAATCCCTCTCTGATTCCTTGTATCAATTGCGTACTTATAAGTAGTAATTAGGCGAGATGAACTAGAGTACTCTTCAAATTGCCCCTTAACATTTTTAAAATGATCGATTGAATCCAGCATTTTTTTGTGAATTTTTTCTTTTTCAGGATAATTTACATTAGATTTTGTTTCTTCCTCATTTTCATAATCTGAAAATGCCTTTTTCGTTACATATTCAAATACTCCACCTTTTTGCGCAAAACTTTGCACAGAAAATTCAAACATAGAAACGATTGACAATGCCATTATTGCCACACTAACAGCCATAGCTTGAACTCTATAAGACTTCTTCTTAACCGGGAGATTATGTAATGTATCATTAATTTTCCGATTCAAATGCTCCGGTAACATTGTTTTCTCTCGGTCTATTCGCTTTTTCAGTTTTTCATCAAATAATTCATCCTTATCCAACATATACACCTCCTATTCCATTCGTAATTGCTTCTGCAATTGTTCTCTTGCCCGTGACAACCTTGATTTAACAGTTCCTTTTGGTATTTCTAATAATGCCGCAATATTTTCTTGATTCATATCTTCATAATAGTAGAGTACTGTTACAGCTTTTAATTCTTCATTTAAAGACTGAATTGCATTATGAAGATCTATATCTTCATAAGAATCAAATGCTATCATATAATCATTATTTCCTTCTATCGCAATTACCTTTTTTCGTGATCGTATCATTTCATTACACTGATTCATCAGGATTCGAATGCACCATGTTTGGAAAAACTCTTCATTTTTAAGCTTTTTTATATTTTCATAAGCCTTTAGAATTGTTGTTTGTATCGCATCTTCTACGTCATTCTCATCATATAGCATTGCTTTGGCTATACGATAGAGCTGAACTTTATGTGTATGTATTAAAGAGACAAATGCTTCATGATCACCGTTTTTAGCTAAAGAAACATTACCCTCTTCTTTTACCATTATTTTATATACAGGTATTACTTTCACTGTCTATCCTCCCGTTTTATCCCGCTATTTGCGGGGCAGTAAGACCCACCACCTCAAAATCCAGCGAAAGCAAAGAAGTTAGGTGGGGCGGGCTAATAATCAATTGGGGATGAAGAAATCCCCTACTAATTAAAGTTTCACTTTATATCTTCCAATAAAACTTTACACTTATTAGATGGTTTAGTGGGGAAAAAGGTTCACTTTTTTTATAATTTTCCAGAAATAAAAAAAGATAGTTAGTTTATAAAGGAACTAACTATCTTTTCAACTCTATTTATCTATAGCGGTAAATCTCTCTTTTTGAACAATACAATCGCTACTACAAAGATACAAATCGCACCAAAAATTAATCCCATACTTACCGGCCATATGTTATATGTCCCTGCCACAATTTCTTTTGGACGGAACAACGTAAATAATGATATATTTCTCATCCATTCTAGCTTATCACTTAATTTCCCTACCATATCTAGTAAATAAAACAAAATTGTAACACTGGCAGAAAGACTAAGAGCTTTTCTTTCATCGTTACATATACAAGAGAATAAAAATGAATAGGCACTGACTACGAAAAACAACAGCCCCCCAACTAAATTCATTTTGAAGAATACTTCTTGATTTAAATTGTTATCTTTCAAGAGCCACTCTGCTCCTAATACACCAGCTCCATACGTCGCAAGTATAATAATCAGCAATCCTAGAATAAGAACTACCCCTTGTGTTATTGCAATTTTCACTCTAGATACCGGTGTTGCCAACAAATAAGCCATCGCCCCTTTATCTACATAACAAGCCATTACATGTGTAGCAACCGTTACACTAAAAATTGTCAATATAATTAGAAACAACATGCCATAGTATTCACCTGCTAAAAAATCACTTACATTTTGAATCGAATTTTCCATGCCAACAATCTTTTTCACACTATCTGGCATAGCATCTATCATTTCATTTAATCCTTTCGCAGATACGAGCGATGGAAATATCCAAATTAATAACCACAAATAAAGAGCCGCACCAATTGAATAACTCCATATGCTTTTTTGATTTTCTTTAAAGCTAGCTAAAAACAGCTGTTTATTCATGTTTCACACCCTCCTTCGCATCATAATAATGCATAAATAAATGTTCTAAATCCATCGCCCTCGTTTGAAGTGCTTTCACATTATACCTAGCAAGCGTTTGTAATACTTCCTGATAATTCCCCTGTACAATAATGGACGCTGTATTCCCCTTCACCGCTTCAAAGTGTAAATTTTCCTTTTGTAAAGAACGCATTTCCACTTGAGATGAAACCGTTACATCCATTACCTGTCTTCTCATGCCTTGTAAATCATGAATATTTTCCACCGTTACAAGGCGACCATCCTTAATAATAGCTACCCGGTCACATGTCCGCTCAATTTCTGTGAAAATATGGGATGACATAAGGATTGTCTTTCCTTTTTGTTTTTCCTCTAGTATTAAATCAATAAAAGTTTGCTGCATGAGTGGATCTAATCCTGACGTTGGTTCATCCAAAATTAACACTTCTGGATCATGCATAAATGCAGCTACAATTCCTACTTTTTGTTTCATCCCTTTAGACATTTTCCGAATTGGTGTTTTCACATCAAATTGTAATCTTTCAATAAGCTCATCACGTCTCTTTACATCTTTCAATCCGCGCATACCTTGCATAAGTTTTAAAAATTCTAATCCATTCATTCCTTCTATAAAGGAAATTTCCCCTGGTAAATAACCAACTTCCCTTTGAATTTTTGCAGCTTCGTTCCAGCAGTCTAGACCGAAAATTTCTGCATGACCAGCAGTTGGCTTTATAAATCCCATTAAATTACGAATCGTTGTTGATTTCCCTGCACCATTTGGCCCTAGGTAACCGAAAACTTCACCTTCTTTTACTTGAAAAGTAATATCAAATAATCCTTTTCCATTTGAAAATTTTTTTGTGACATTTTGGACTGAAATCATTATTCCACCTCATTTTTTGAAATATTTCGTGTTTTATATTTCAAAATTATTGTACTCCTCTCTATTTAAATTGGCAACAACTTTTTGAAATATTTTTATGTTCATATTTCAAAAATATTGTTTTCATCTCTATTTTCTTGTATATTTTAAATGAGGTGATTGTATTGAACGGTTTTGAAAAAGTAAAAGAAAAGAAAAAACGCGCCATTAAAGACGCTGCGTTATCATTATTTTCAGAGCGTGGATTTAATGAAGTAAAAATAGAGGACATCGCAAAAAAAGCAAAAGTATCTCAAGTTACCATTTATAATCATTTTGGTAGTAAAGATGCGCTTTTCCGGGAGCTTATTCACGAATTTGCGACGACTGAGTTTCAATTCTATCAAGAGATAGCAGCTGAAAATATGACATTTCAAGAGATGTTTCATAAGATGATGCGACGTAAAATGGAGAGTGGTAGTTTATTTCACCCTGATATGCTGTTGCAAGTAATCCAAAAAGATCCAGAGCTTCGCGAATTTATATATCGTTACCAAAATGAAACAGTCCTGCCTTGGTTTTTAGAGATATTAGAAAATGCACAACGTAAAAATGAAATTAATCCCAATCTTTCAAAAGAAATGATATTACTATACATTCAAATGTTCAGTAAGTTCGGCGAAGATTACGGTGTACAACTCTTGGAGGACGATCGTGAAAAACATATAAAAGATATCATTACGATGTTTTTTTATGGGCTTTCCAACCCTGAAAATGTCACTCGGGAAAATTAGATTAATAATTTGAATTGTTTATATTTCATTCGAAGAGAAAAATTATATCCCACAACAAAAACATATATTCCAATCCTAAAACCCATAAAAAAAGACACGAAATCGTGTCTTTTTAACTTATAGTGAGATAACTCTACCTGTTTCACTACTTTCAATTGCCAATTGAATAAGTTGAATCACCTGTAAACCCTCTTCAGCTGTTACAGGAGGTTGCATACCATTTACTATACTATCTCGAATTCCTTTATAATACATTTCATAGCATCCCACTTCTGTTGGAATATGCTTCACTTCTTCTTCTGTTTCTAAAACAGCAAAATTACTTTCACTATCTTCTCCATATCCTATATCACCTGGCTTCATACCAGCTTTTAATTGGTCTTCTTGTGAATCCATACCATATTTAACAATTGAGCCTTTATCCCCATGAACACTAAAATGAGGGCCTGCATGTTTCACATAACTACTACTATGTAAAATGACACGCTTGATTCCATAGTAAAGTACAATATGGAAATAATCATCCGTTTCTGCCCCAGGTCGTTGCTTTACTATATCCGCACTAACAGCATCTGGTTTTCCGAATAAATGTAATGCCTGGTCAATTAAATGCGATCCTAGATCGTATAAAATCCCCGATCCTGGTAAGTTCTTTTCACGCCAGCGCTCACGTACATGAGGACGGAAGCGATCAAAATGCGCTTCATATGTATACACATTTCCAATTTGTTTTTCCTCAATTAATTTCTTTATTGTTAAAAAATCATTATCAAAGCGGCGATTATGATAAACACTAACAAAGACATTATGCTCTTTCGCCAATCTAATAAGTTCTTCACCCTCTTCAACTGAAACAACAAATGGCTTTTCTACAACGACATGTTTTCCATGTACAATAGCTTCTTTTACAAATGGAAAATGCGTTGTATTTGGTGACGTAATAACAACAAGATCAATATCTTCTCGTTCTACCAATTCTTCAATTGTGTTAACAACTTGCACAGTTGGTAATGCCTGCTTTACTACTTCTTCTTTCGAAGATACAATAGCGCGAATATCATATTCATCAATCGTTTGTAATAAAGGGATGTGAAATGTTGTACTTGAAAATCCAAATCCTACAATCCCTACTCCTATTTTTTTCATATATTCCCTCCATATTTGAGAACGATTTCATAGTTATTATATCAAGTTTTATTTTATTTACATAACCATTTGCTCATTCTTAGATCGGTAAAAATAAAGTAAAGCTTTAATCAGTGGGGATTTCTTCATACCCCACTGATTATTAGCCGTTACTTAAATAACAAGGCAAACTGAATTCTTATAAATGACTGTAGAGAAGAAATTTTCGTTTTGAGAGTACTATAAAACATTTGCTTGATAGGCATAGGCATTCCCCAAAAAGCATATGCCTACTTTCAATTCTTCTCACCTTATTTACTTTATTCTTCTATAAGATTTTATAAAATCAAAATTTTCTCAATATACAAAACAAAAACATAATTTATAATAACTCTTGAGCTAACTATTTTTAAAATTTATTTTTTATCTTCTATTTTCTTGGAGGATTTATTTCATTATTTCCATCTTTAAAAAAGGAAGGGTGAAGTCATGAACAATACAGAAAAAAAACTAGAATACATATTGTTTAGTAGCTGGTCGGTTTCCTTTATTGCAACCCTCGGGAGTTTATATCTGTCTGAAATAATGAAATATGAGCCCTGTACATTATGCTGGTATCAACGTATTCTCATGTATCCACTAGTTCTTTTACTAGGAACAGCTATTATACGAAAAGATTATAGAATTGGGATTTATAGTTTGATTCTCGCTATCATTGGCGCATGTATAGCTGCCTATCACTATTCCCTTCAAAAAATCCCATTTTTATCTGAAAACGGAACATCATGTGGGAGAATACCTTGCACAGGGGATTATTTAGATTGGTTCGGATTTATTACAATCCCATTTCTCGCTCTATTAGCCTTTCTTCTTATTATTATTTGTGGCTTTATTCTTATGAAAATAAGCAAGGAGAGAAACAGTATATGAAAAAAATGCTTTTTTTCATTATTACTATTTTATCAATATTTACACTTATTTTTGTTCTAACCAATAAAGGAACAAAAAGTGAAAAAACCATAAGTACTGAGGAGGTAAATTATTATAAAAATCAAATTACCCCTGAACAATTGCAACAAGATCTATCAAATCACAAAACAAAAATAGTTTATTTCTACAAAACAACCTGTCCGCATTGCCAAAGGATTTCACCAATTGTAGTTCCTATGACAAAAAATATGAATATTGATATGCAAGTTTTGAATCTAGAAGAATATAAACAAGGTTGGGATATGTTTCAAATAAAAGGAACACCTACAATTATTTCTTACAAAGATGGAAAGGAAATGAATCGTATATTAGGCGAACAGTCTTTACAAACGTTTCAAACATGGTTTAAAAACAACAAATAAGAGTTTTTATTTTACCAAAAACGCTATTTTTTCAAACTCATAACTAGAGTATTGATAAAGAAACAAACATTAGCTTTATTTTTTATTTTTAACCATACATTCTATTAATTTATAGGGGAGTAAAGGGGCTCTCCCTCATGCTTACCAATCTTAAATAAAGGATGATTTTTATTTGATAGGTATGAGGGGGATTCCCCATCTGCAATAAAATATAATTTATTAGGAGGTAACACGTATGTTTAAAAAAGTTGCATTATCAATTGCTTCAGTAGCGGTAGCAGGTTCGGTTTTATTTGCAAGTCAATCGGTAACGGAAGCTGCTTTTTATCCGGTACAAAAAACAGGTTCTGGGCTAGATCTTCGCACAACTCCAACAATAAATGGCACACGGACCGAATCAAACATTCCAGATGGCACTCAACTTTGGTTATTTTGCTATGTGAATGGCGAATCTTATATGGGAAGTAATGTTTGGGATTTTGTAGATGATAATGGCTATGGTGGTGAGTTAGATCAAGGCTTTGCTCCTGACTATTTCATTAAAACTGGTTCTTCTAAACCAGTTGTTGGATACTGCGCTTTTTAATTGGAAAACACAAGAAAACAGCCTCATCAGGCTGTTTTCTTTTTTACATAGTAATCTCAGTAGTAGTTACTGTGCTCACTTCATTTTTTGTTTGCTGATCTCGTACCGCATCAGTAATTACTTTTACGAATTTAACATCATTTGGAGCTTGAGATAAGAAACAGATAAGTGTAAACTTCATTTTTTCCTTCGCATTTAAGCTTCGACTTTTTGGATCCGCATTCATTTTATATACATCTACTTGTTCACCATTACTTAAAACAAGTGTTTTAAAAGGCCCTTGTTCCAAATCAAGTACTTGATCTGAAGTATTTTCTAAAGTGGTTGTAAATTGTATTGCATTCATTTGCTCTGTACCTAGTCCTCGTTCTTTTAAGTTGTATTTCCCAATTTCACTTACTTCTGTACTCTGAATTACCTTAATTCTTTCTACTTGAATATGAAGAGGCCCTGCTTCTATCATTGTATTAGGCTCACTTAATTGCTTTAGAATCACTGTTCCAAGTGGATGCTTTGCTTTTTGTCCTACTTGTGTTAATGGTTCTGTATAAGGCTTAGCTTTTACATTAGTTTCAGCTATTGGAGCTTTTTTATTATCAGATTCTACCTCTTTTTCAGAATTTGTTTGATTGGAACAAGCAGATATAAATATACATACAGATACAGTCATTAAAAAGGGATATACTTTTTTCATTTATGGACTCCTTTATTACAGAATATAGTTAACACATTTATTACTGTTCTATAGTTCTTAAATTATTGTAAATTAACAATGTGTTTTTTTGAATATTGAAATCAACAATATATGCAATCTTATATTGAGAAAATTTATTGTTACATATTTTCTTGCCTGCTTCTTTCAAACATTTCTTTACTTTCACTCGAAGAGTTAGTAATAACAAAAATACCCAAAATAACCAATGTCATTCCAAAAATATGATACCAGAAGAGAGGTTCATGTAATATAAAGGCTGATAAAATTACTGTGCTTATAGGCATTAAAGCAGTAAATACTGCCGCTGTCCCCGCTGATACCACTTCTAACCCTTGATTCATTAATAGAACAGCTAATACAGTAATTACAACTCCTGTATATAATACGAGTAGCCACGCCAATGGAGATACAGTTAAAAAGTTAAAATGTAAAGATTGATATATTGCAGAAGGCAAAAATAATACCGCACCTGTCAAACTCATAATTGTTGTCATCGTTAAAGGTCTTAAAGGGGTAGAAATTAATTTTCCAAAGGAAAAGAAAATCGCTTCTCCAATAACAGCACAGAAGATTAACATATTTCCTATTAATGAGTGCGAGCCTACATTAAAATTTAATACCTGACCAAAAACATTGATAGACAATGTACCTAAAATAGTTAAAAGAATCCCTCCTATTTTATTCATTCCTAATCTTTCTTTTAGAAAATAATAAGAGATTAAAGCCATTATTGCAGGCGTACAACTCATAATAATGCCGCTATCTAAAGCTGTTGTTTGTCTTAAACCATATAATGTGCAAACACTAAATAAAAACACCCCTATAAAACTTTGAAGAAAAAATATGATGTAATCCTTTTTTACTAGTTTAGGCATTTTTTCACCTTTATATAAAAATAAAGGAAGTAATATTAAGCAAGCAATCAGTAATCTAAGCTCAGAAGCAATAAATATAGGAAGTTCTTTAATAATGTACTTATTAACAATAACGAAGCTTCCAATTGCAACCATTGCAAATGACATTTGAATATAAGCAATTGTTTGTTTGGACATATTGGATTCCTTTCTCACTAAATTGTTAGTATTAATAGCTTTATTTAGCATGTTGCTTGTTATTATTTTGATATTCAACTGGTTACATAGCATAAGCTCTTAAACCTTTATGAGTTGAAAGATCTTGTATGTATGATGATTTCATGGTTAATTACCCTTTGGCCGAAAACTCGTTTATAATGAATCAGCTCTTTTAGAAAATAAGAATTTCTAAAAATCATAACTAACAATAGCATGTAGCATCTTATATTTGCAAAATAAAAAATTGATTATCTTTTGAGAAATTTATACCGAATAATCAACCATAGACTAAAAAAAAGTTTTTTATGGCTATGTTTCTTATCCTTCAAAAACACTATTATTTTAAAATATCTTGTATATCTCTTTATTTTATTTGAATGCTTATATTTTCAATAAATTTTCTTGGGATTCATTTTGATGTTGAGAAAAATAATTATATTCAGAATATTATTGACGGTTATTTTTTAAGGATGATACTATGAACAACATGATAAACAAGTTTCAAATTAGTATCTAAACTTTATATGATGGCAGTGTAGCCAAGTGGTAAGGCATAGGTCTGCAAAACCTAATTCCTTGGTTCAAATCCAAGCACTGCCTCCATACATTTTAAGGAGGTAACTTATGTCGAATTCAATGAATGTAAAAAAGAAAGGAATTCATCAATTAGTTGCATCAGAAGAAGAAATGATCAAGTTAATCAGTGAAGAATTAAAAAATACTACTCAAGAAGAATTAGTAATTATGTCAGGGCATTTTATGCTCTTTTTTAATGAAGAAACAAATAGCTTAACTCCTGGAATTATCGAAGAACAGAAAACAGATGTGATGAAAGAGAGGATTTCACGTAGGGTAGGTATATTCCCTTTATACACTTGGAATATCGGAATTCAATTAGGCGAGCAATTTTATGAACAATTTAAAGACATTAAATACCTATTGTTAATTAATGATTGGCAATACGTTCCATCTACAAATGCAAGTGTTAGTGATCTTCGCAAAGAGTTTTATGAGAGATATACAGAAATTCCAGAAGCTTACGTTACAAGTTTAGAAAAGAGTAAATACTTTAATCAGCAGAGTATCTTGTCTAACCGAAAAAATCCGATTTTTTTCCCTGAAACTTGGCTTAAATATAGATTTCAAAAAAGCGCTAGTAAGCTAGTAAAAGAAGGAAAATTAGAAAAGAGAATGTTAAACGATCGAGAAAATCAATCCGAAGTATCATTTGTAGATGAGGATGGAAATTATAAAACATTAATTAGTTGTGGTGTAACTGGATGTGCAGGAGAAATTACAGAAATGATAGCTGAGGTACATAAGGCAGGTTATAGAGCATTGTTATTATTCGCACCTGGAGAGTGTTACCAACCTGTACGTACAGGTATTGAAATCGCTCTTAATCTATATAATTTAACAGGGATGAAAGTGATTGTTGCGGATCCTGGTGGAAGTGGCGAAATGTCAAAAGAAGACATCTATGAAAAAACCGTTAATTTCTCTGTGTTTTCTTCGTGATAAAGGAGGGCAATGCTTATGAGACAGGTGTACTTAGATTATGCTGCTACTACTCCATGTCATAATAAAGTGATTGAAGTTGTAGAAAAGTACATGAAAACAGAATTTGCAAACCCTTCATCTCAGCATGTGATGGGAAAAAAAGCACAGTATGCGGTGTATCAAGCGAAAAGTAAGATTGCAATTTCTATTGGTGCTCATAAAGAAGAAATAATATTTACTTCGGGTGCAACAGAAAGTAACAACTTGGCGTTGTTAGGAGCAATTGATTATCATGAAAAAGAACCCGTAAATGTAATTCTCTCACCTATAGACCATAAATCGATTTTAGAGGTTGGAAAAGAGTTACAAAGAAGAGGTATTATCGTAAAATATGTGGACATTAAACGTGATGGAACCATTTGCTTAGATTCATTGAGTCGCTTATTAGATGATGATACAAGAGTTGTTAGTTTTGCATATGTTAATTCTGAGGTGGGAACAATTCAACCAATCAATGAGATTTCTGCTTTATGCAGAAAATATAAAACATTGATACATGTAGATGCTGTTCAAGCTTTTGGAAAAATACCAATAGATGTGAAAAAATTGGACATAGATGCTTTATCTTTATCTGGACATAAAATTTACGGACCAAAAGGTATAGGCATTTTATATGTAAACCAGCACAAACAGGAATATTTTCGTCCTTTATTGTTTGGTGGTGAACAAACATATTTACGGAGTGGAACATTACCCACTTCACTAATAGCTGGCATGGGCGTAGCTAGTGATATAGCTATATTAGAACTAAAAGAGAATTATGAAAAAGCACTGAAATTAAGAACAATTGTTATAAATCAAATTCAACAAGAAATACCCCTTTCTCGCATAAATGTATGTATGGAAAATAGCATACCTCATATCATAAATATAATGATCCCAAATATTAGTTCAGAAACACTTATAGCAGGTATGAGAACTGTTTCTATTTCTTCAGGATCTGCTTGTAATTCAAACAGTTTAGAACCGTCATATGTATTACAAGAGATTGGATTATCCAAAGAAGAAGCCAATAGTTCTATTCGTATATCCATTAGTCCATATTTAAGTGAAGAAGAAATTTTATACGCTGTTGATGAGATTATAGCTAAAATTAAAGATATTTATTGCGTGCAACAGGGATTTTAAAAATAATATAAAAAA
>NZ_CM000745.1:2843181-2914925 GCF_000161455.1 Bacillus pseudomycoides DSM 12442 | reverse complement strand
TTCAGTTGTTTTTTGCTGTATTTCTAGTTCACTTACTTGCTCTTCTAACGGATCTGTTACTTCTTTTCCAGCGCCGCTATCTTTTGCTTTCTTAATCTCTTTATTTAGTGAATCTATTTTCTTTTTCCCTTGATCATAGCGCATTGTTGCCATTTTTTGATCAAGCTCAGCTTGCTTCAATTGTAGATTGATTTCTTCATTATCATAAGAGAATAACTTCGTCCCTTTTTCTACTTCTTGCCCTTCTTTCACCGCAATATCCTTCACTTTTCCTTTTGTCGGATCTGCATAGAAGCTCTCAATATTCCCAGGCTTTACTTGTCCAGAAATCAATTTTGTATTATTGAGTGTACGTTCTGTTACTTTCTCAAAGCTAACAGCGTCTCCCTTTGCTGTCTCCTTCTTCTTACCTTGCATAACAAAAATATTGACGGCTGCAACGATGACAATTAATGCAATAACCCCAATGATAATCCATTTTTTCTTTTTAGTTGGTCGATGTGTTGTAGTTGGTAACATAATGTCTTCCCCTTAATGATGATATAATTTAGTACATACGTTTATTGAACAATTTATATGGGACAACCACCTAAAGTAACTGGCTATAAACCAAAAAATAAAAGCTAAAAACCTTTTAATACCTTAGGCTATATGAAGCACAAAATAAAGAGGTCGATCCTTTATTTTAAAGAAACTGACCTCTTTATTTTGTGCTTCATATGATATAAATAATTGCAAAAACTAAACTACATCACTGCTTTTAATAATTCTGTTACTAATGGAATTACTCCACCAATGAATTTCAAAACTGCAATTGCGATTTCCATATGATTTCCTCCTCTTTTTTGAGTATTGAATTGTGGTAAATTTTTATACTACTATAATAGCGAGAATTCATTTGGATATCAATGCATTTCAATATGCAATATTTCATATTTATACGATTTTTTAATTTTTTAATATATCAAATCTAAAGTGTTTTCTGATGAATTCAACAGTTAATGAACATAAAAGTTTCCCTATTTAAAAAGAAGTTAATTTTTGTGATTTTCTTCTTTTTTGTGGCAGATCCTAGATAATTTGACTATTAATAAGTGAACTAATGTTCATTAGACATAGAGGACACCCTCCTATTATAAAGCATGACATTAAAAAAGTTATGGGATCTTCAAAAGAGGTGATACAAGCGACTCAATTGCGATATTTTAACAACCGAATACTCCGTCAGCCTACTCTGTTGTTTGATAAGTGTTTCTCGAAGCAGCTATTATAAATGGCTAAACTGACAAGGAATCCTTGCACCAAGACAATAGGAAAGTGAAGGGCTGAAACACTTCATCCAACAGTGTTATGAGAAAGTAAAAGGTGTGTATGGTTATAGTAGGAGGTGATACATATGGTAAATTTACGTGAAATAAGAAATACTCATAAAAAAAGAGATAAAGCATTTTATGAAGTGCTTTATCTCTTTTTTATGAGTGAGGAATGTATTTGGGGATATTTTCGGTATGTTTTTACACAATTTCCGTATCGCATAAATTTTATTTTAATATGTGCTATTACATATTATTTTATCATTCCCTCGACAGAAGAATCCCACTTCAAAGAATGTAAAAGGTGTAGCCCAATGAGTAGGTGGGAGATGAATGTCGGTTAGGCGTAAGCCTAAAGGTTATTGGGTTTACAACGAATAAAGAATACTGGGATTTTAGTATTCAGCGTATCTAGAGATGTAGGTTGTGTGCAACGAATCCGTAAGTACCATATTTTAGAGTTTGTGTATCAAATTCAATGTGTTAAAAATGTATGTTATGTAATTTTATAGTTCTTGGTTTTAATTTGATGTAAAGTATTTATGAATACGATAGTAAAAATTATGACCAATAAAGCCTTTTCCCACAAAAAGTTATGTCTAAGTATAAGATTTGCACATAAATTATACCAATTAATAATTAATAAGATCCCAAAAATCCACACACAACTTTTTAATGTGTTTAAGCGGTATTGATATTCTAATATATTTCTCTTCATATATTTCTGCTCCTATTCGATATAATTAAATAGAATTGTAAACATGATAAGTTAATTTGAAACTTATGTGGAAGAACTTTCTCTTGAAAGAGTCAATAAATCTGGTTACAGCCCTAATTACACATAAAGAAAAAGAATCCCTTATGATTTCTAGGATTCTTTTTCTTGTTTAAAGTTTGCTCATACAAATGATCTGCACCTCAATTCATCTTTGATATACAGACCATTTGTATGATAATTTTTATAAATAATTGCTGAATAAAGAACTTACATAAATGCTTTTAAAAGCTCTTGTACGAATGGAATTACTCCACCTATAAATTTTAAAACGGCCATTGCGATTGCCATAGTATTTCCTCCTCTTTTTTGATGTTAAGATGTAGTACATCTTTATGCTTTTATTATAGTAAGCACTTACTTTTTTATCAATACATTTTAATATGCAATATTTCATATTAAGATGCATTTTAAATTCTCTTCCTTTTTTTATGTGTTCATAGATTAAGTGATACAGGGGTTCAGACGAGATACCTGTAAAACGGGGTACCTTCAACATTTTATAAAATAGTATGCCTCTTTATCTTGTATATATTGAAGGTCTTTCAAATGAAAATAACCTAAGTCTCAGATACATAAATCATTCGCTTTCACAGTTGGGACACACAGAGAGCCGTAAGTGCGATCATGTTGTTTACCTGGACCTGTATGAATATGTAGGAACTGTCCACTTAACAGATCATACTCAAGTTGAATTTTTATCCCAGCTGTATGGCTGCATCCTCCTGCACCTGGATAAACGAATGAAAATATATCCGGAAGTTGAAATGCAGTTGAATCTAAAATACGAATACGCTTGAAAACGGAAGTGTATGGAGAAGAAATCGGCATAGATGAGGCCAATTTTTTGCTTAGTAGTTCGGCTAGTATGTGTTGTAAAAGTTGGACGGCCGCTTTATTAAATCGTTGATTCAGTCCCTCAGGACTGATGGGTACTTCTGTTGATGCTTCTAAACAGCTAGATAACTGAGTTAAAGAAGTCATAGCTACATTTTGGCTCATCCATACACATAAAGCGACTAAATCTTTTGCTTGGTACTTACTGGTTCGTTGTACAAAACCAACATCTCTAGCAAGATCCCGTAAGGTATTTGGAGATAAAAAACTTTGAATCTCTTGAGCAAATAGTTGTAATTCGTCAGACACAGAAACAAACATAAAAAACGCTATCCTTTCCTATGATTCTACAGAAAGAATAGCGTATTTTTTCATTTTAGGGGGCATTTCTTTTTATTAGCTTGATAGCGATGTGGCGGTACCCCTATTCTCAATAGAGTACACTCTATTGAGAAGGTTAAATATGCAATTTTGCATTTTATTAATTTTATAGCATGTAAACATATTGATTCGTATATAATTTTAGGGTTATAAGGGTAGCATGCCATTCCGATCAAGTTAAGATATTAAAGTAGCTCCTAAACGAAAATTTTATTATTTTACAGTTATTTATGAGAATTCAACTCTTTTTTTCGTCTTGGGAAACAACCCATTTCTTAAGTTGATGGGTATGTGTAGTGAGTCCTATCTTAGTCTAAGTACATCATAACATTCTAACTATTATGGAGCGTGTATTATAATGAAAAAGATTTTATTATTGTTTATAACATTAGGAATACTTATAGGATGTGAAAAATCTGATTCGTGTGATGAATCAAGAGCCATCTACTCTGGAAATTGTAATTTTTCTAATACACTCACAAGCGACAAAGCTGAATTACAATTAGATTCCAGATAATTGCTTTTATACTTAATTTCAAACTAATTGTTCATCAGATTATTATACATTTCATGTAGATTATTCTTGGGGTTCTGTTGCAAAGTTTCACAAGAGATAGACATAGATCAGCGTATATGACTAAATATGGTTCTGGTGCAAAAATGTTAGTTAGAATCATAGAATAGCAATTTCCTCTACATTTCTATCTTATGAAGCTAAGCCAAACAATTTATGAATAAATTCTTTCTGGTTTTGGACGGATTCGTCCGGTAAAACAACTTGTCCTTTTTTCATCATATGCATGGCTTCAACACCACTCAATATAGAGATTGCTGTTTTAAATGATTTTAATCCTAACATAGAACGAACTCGGATTAATCACCGCATCTTCTGGCGCCATGTCTAAAAAATATTTAAAGGACATGTCATATTTTGAGCGTTCAACAACATCTACATCTGATAAGTCAAAAATGGACTTTAGCAATAAATATTTGAACATACGAACAGGCGGCACTGCATTGCGGCCATTATCAAGACAATATTTATTCTGTAATTCCTCTAAAACAAAAGAAAACTCAACTAATTCATTAAATTGACGAAGCATATTATCTTTCGGCACGACGATATCGTAAATTGCCATGAAAGGACTAAGGTTAAGAGATTGTTGGTTTGAAATCATCCGAGACACCACCTAGAATTAGTACAACTATTATGCATAAAAATGGTGAAGGCTTCCTCGATTTCATCGAGGAAGCCTTCACTTGTTTAAACTATATGGACTTTTTCAGTGGCCTCTTTGATTCTGCCCTCTTTTTTAGCTCATTAATAAAAAATTATTTTTCGTTTCTTTGTGTGAATAACAAGCTGTGATTTAATCCACTTTTAATATAATTGGTTAATTGCTTCCCAATAAGAGTATACAGCTGCTTTAGCTTGCTCTTCTGAAGTAAACTGTTCAATGTTTGGTAAAAAACTCCTTCCTTTATATTGAAATAATTTTTCTGTTCTAAATGCTTCTTTTTCATATTCTGCAATTTCTCTATGCAATAGATATTGGTTGTTTCCGACATGCTCAATTAAATAGTTGGACGGCTTAATGATTTTATCTTTAAAAATTTCTGGATTCGCTTGCATTAATTTCATAAGCTTTTCCTTTCATCTATTTCTCCTTTTGGTAAACTACTTCTCCTTGTAAAATTGTCATTAAAACTTGAGCATCTGGAATCTTATCCTTACTCATTTCAGTTATATTTTCATCAAGTACTACCATATCAGCAGATTTACCTACTTCAATAGAACCAGCTATATTATCAAGTCCTAATGATTTGGCAGGCTTAATTGTATAAGCATCAATAGCTGCGTATACATCAGGTAAACCTTTTTCACCAATGCTTAGTGAATTCGAAATAGTGACAAGTGGATTCAGTTCATTTACGTCCCAATCACTACTAAGCGATACATTTGCTCCTGTTTTCCAAATTCGTCCTAGCGGCATAATTCGTTTCATCTGTTGATCTGAAAAATACATACTTGCCCAGCTTTGCTTAGGATCTTCCGCAAAATCATGCCCTACTTGAAAATCCGCACTAACACCTAAAATCAGCAAAACGGTTAATATCACTATCTTCTACCATTTCCACGTGCGTGAGCGTATAAGGTTGTTTTGCTCCTTCTTTTTTCGCTGCTTCAATTGCGTTTAAACTCTCTCTTGCTCCACCGTCTCCAATTGTATGAATCAATGCACCATAACCAATTTTATCGAGTTCGGTCAACCACCATTTCATTTTCTGCTCTGGAATATAGTTCAAACCATATGGAGTTCCTTTAAACCACTCAAATTTATATTTTTCTAGTGTTTTAGCTGTGCTGTTAATACTAATTCCATCACTATACATTTTCACTTGATTAATAAGCATTCGAGACGATGAATCGTCTCGCCTAATTTTTTTGAAATACTCAATTTGTTCTGCTTCATTTAAATTTGGATACACCCACGGACGAAGTACTACTCGTGATGTTAACTTTTTCTCATCATTAACTTTATTCCAGACATCTAACCAACCTCGTTTCCAATATAGACGTCCATCACCAACTGTAGTAATACCATTCTTCGCAACCTCATCTAAGCCATCCAATAAACCTTCGTAATTTTTTTCAAACAGATTTGGTTGTGAACTCCATGCTTTCTCCATCACAATATCACCAGCTGAGTCATAAAGAATACCAAAAGGCTCTCCTGTTTCCGGGTCCCGAATAATTCTTCCCCCCCTGTGGATCTTTCGTCTCTTTATTCATTCCAGCCAACTCCATTGCTTTGGAGTTAACCCATACAGAATGAGAGGTTCTTTCCATAATTACTACAGGATTATTGGGGAACAGCTCATCAAGGAGCTGCAATGGAGTCTGCTCTTCCGATTCTTCGCTCATGTCTTTTAACAAACTTTCCAAACTAAATCCCGATCCGCTTATCCATTCCCCTTCTTTTAAATCTTTTTGACAATCCTTTAAATACGAACGTTGGTCTTGTAATGAAGCATCTGATGACACACTACAATTTCCTGCCGCGGGTGATTTTGCTTCAAATATATGATTATGATTGTCCACAAAACCGGGAAGGACGGAACGCCCTTGTAGATTTATGACTTTCGTATCTTTATTTATAAATTCTTCTACATCCTTGTCGGAACCAACAAATATAATTTTACCATCTTTAATTGCTACTGCTTCTGCCATATCTTGTTTTTCATTAGAAGTATAGATTTTCCCATTTTTAAATACTACATTGTCTGGCAAATGGTTAGGCAGAACAGTGCTATTTCGCTTGGCTTCCCCCACTTCAGGAGCGCATGCTGAAATCAATACCATATTAAATGACCATTAGTGCTTTCTTTGGAATTTCCTTCATTTTTCTACTCCTTTTATTAAGATAAATTGCTTTTGAAAATAGAATAAACGTTAACATAGTGTCAAGGTCAAATCATTATTGTTGTTACTTTTTAATAACTGAAAAACAAATTTGCGTCACATAATCCTCTACTGGGCAATCGCATTCAGGACCCTTTAAATAGACTTCACATGGTGGAGCAACTATCAGATATCCATTATTTTTAATCCATTCTTCTAGCGCCATATAACCGTAACCTATATCGTCATAACTCCCATGATGCAAGGTAGTAACAATTTGATGCTGAGCTAGCTTTTTTATCTCCCAATCCCATGATAAATTTCCAGTGTTCTCATAAATAATTGGAATTCTTAATTCAATATCACTGTGATTCGGAATATACTCTTCATCATAGAAGATGGCGGATGGAGAACCTATTATTTGAAAATTATTCACTTGTACTTTTTCATATAATAAATCAAAATGTTCATCTATATCATTAATATCGATTTGTAATCTTTGCGTTATGACAGTTATTTCACTTCTCATTCCAATTAATATATCGTAGTGTCTACGTTGGATTGAAATGAGATCTATGCTTCTATTTATCATTTCACTCATTTCGGAAATAACCTGTAAATGTTCTCTTACTTCATGTGATAACTCCATAATTTGCGATTTCATATGTTTGATAAGTGAATTTTGGTCTGATGACTGAAGAATTATTTTGATTTTCGAGAGAGGAAATCTGTACTCTCTTAGTTTTTTGATTTGTAATGCCATTTCCAATTGACCCTGTTCATAATACCTATATCCATTTATGGGATTAATATATGCTGGTTTCAGTATTTCCTCTTTGTCGTAATGTCTCAACATCCGAGTACTCATTTTACAAATTCGAGAAAATTCAGTAATTTTATACATTTAAATACTCCTTGAGTAACTTTATTTACTACGCCTTTTATGATCTCATATAATAACCTTTCACCCTCATAATAAGCATGAACGTGAAAGGTATTATATTTTTTTACAGGGAGTTTGCAAACAGACATCATTTCCAATTAAAAAAATCCGAAATGGAGAATTCATCCTCCCGACTTTTCATTCTTTTAAATTTTTGAGGTAACAAATGAATGGGACAATACCACGTTAAGCAATTAATTGCGCCTCCCATTGTCGATATATCTCCTACATGAACTGGAATCGCATGTTTATCAGTATGTTTTTGGATGTATTGTAAGACTTCCTGATCTTTAGATAATCCAAACCTAGGAACATAGAGAGCATCTTTTGTTTCTAACATGTTTATATATAGACCTTTGGCTGATGCAATCTCTTGATCATATTGCCCTTCTTCTGTATATGAAGAAGGAACAACTACAAACTCCGCTTCAGGCATTTGCTCTCGAATAATCTCTTGAATGCTATGCCTAAATTCGTAATCTCCTAGAAAGTCACTGATAAACATTGTATATTCATCAATAAACTTAATCATACCGTCTACATGTGCAAGCACATCTCCTGGTTCAGAAGGAATGATAATAACTCGACTGACATCTAAATCCCATTCCAGTTGCTCTATAATTTCTTTTTCTGTCCAATCATAATTATCATCAAGTATACGATCCGTTAATATAATTGTATCTTTTTTATTCCAAATGAGATTACCGCCATCTAATATCAATGGGGAAGTAATATATTCAAAGTCATTTTTCTTCAGCCATTTATTGAATTGTTGATTTAAATATCGACTTTGACTTTCAGGTAAGTAATTTGGTTGGTATTTAAATTTAACGAGGTGATTTGTTACAACTGGTGCAACGTCTCTTAACCAAATGTCGTCATACTCAAAAAAGTTTGTATCAAAGTCTTGTTCTTCCACAGTTAAAGATATAAGTTGATCGGTAAATGCTTTATTTTCATTTAGGTTCTCATTAAAATAAATAAGATCTTCATAAAATGGTCGATAATATTGATTCGATTTATTTGGTATTGCAGTAAAAATAATTCCATTGTGTATTTGATTCATATTGTTTACCTCACTATTTTAAGGGTTATTGAGTAACTGATTGAAACAAGTCATTATCAAGATAAAGTGAAACTTTAATCAGTGGGGGGCTTCATCCCTCAATGATTATTAGCTCTCATCAATCTGACTTTTACGAGCAGCCCGACCCCCCACCTAATTTCTTTGCTTTTGCCGAATTTTGAGATGGGGTTCTTACTGCCCGCAAATAGCTGGATACATACAACTATTCCTCAATTCAATTCTCTTATGATTCTATATTTTAGAAACGTGCACATTTCATGAGTGGATTATAGCACGGAGAAATATTATATATTTATATAAAAAATATAAAGCCGTGGTTAAGCGAAAAATTCGCTCTTGACAAGATTTAAAAACCAAGCCATCATCCATATAAATTCAACTTTTAAAATGAATTACATAATAAAAAAGTTACACTCTCATAATAGTGTTTTGGAATGTAATTGGTTATTTGTTATTAGTAAATTGCGTAATAGTGACCTTTAGATAAATCTCAAGTAGTTAATATTAAGTCATATCAAAAAGGAAGAATTATTTTCCCTCAAAACACCTTAGAGAAAAATGATAAATACCAAAATTAAATTTACAAAAATACATAACATAATGAAGAAGTATGAAAAACGAAATTGAGGAAATTTCGTGGTATTAACGTAAAACAGTTCACTATCATATAACTCTGGAGATAAAAATATCATATGTATTTTTTTAGTACTGCTAATTACATGGTAATTATCTATCATTAAACTGAAGCTATGATATAAAGAAAAGTCCATGTGTGTTTTATTAAATGTATTTCTACTTTTGAATTCATTTATGAAGAGAATATAAAAAGAGTTCTAAATGAATAGAACTCTTTTTGTTAATGATATGAATAAATAATTTAAAAAGTCTCATGAAATATGCAATTAGATGATTTTTTTATGAGAATTTAAAGCTGACGACTCTAATAGATTATTTTGATTGTATAAGTGTAATAAATGAGTTTCCACTCCTATACAAATCCCTTCTAGTGGAAGGTCATTTGGATCATGACCGAATGGATCTTCGATTTCAACTCCTATCGCTTCAATCCCTATAAATGCAAAACTAATAAACGTAGTTGCAAGCACTGTAAACCATCCGAGACTATCAACAAGACCAATTGGTAAAGTCCCACAAAATATAATCAGTAAACTTTTTATATGGGCGAAATATGCAAAAGGAATAGGGGTTGCTTTGATACGGTCACATCCACCAATAGCAGTAAGCAAATTATTCAAATCAGCTTCCATATTAATTATTATATTGGGGTGAAGGTGACCAGATCTTAATCCTTTTGATAGGATAGTTTTTAACATAAACACAATAGTAATCGGTAAATAGTTTGACTCAATCAATAGCTTTTTTTCCTTATCAGAACATAATTTAAACAAATCTTTTACTTCAGATAAATCTTTTTCATCTCTCAAATGTTGTTTAGCCAATTTTGGAAAAGCAATTAATAGATGTAAAAACTTCAGCTTCTCCTGATCCGTATTTTCCCCTTTAGAATCCCAATGACTTAAAAAACTCACCGCCAAATTCCTAGTAGAGCCACCAATAGCGCCAAATAACTTTCTTCCTTCCCAATACCTATCATAGGCAGTATTGGTCCGAAATACTAATAGTAAACCTAAAGCTCCACCAACAATAACCCATGGAGTTTGATTTATATTTATTTCTACATAACAGTGATTAATTATAACCATACCTGTTGAGACACATATATATAATAAAATTTGAGGGGAAATATCCCTTATAATCGTTCCTTTTAATGTAAATACTCGATGTAAGCTATCTTGATTGTTGTAATGAACCATATTTACATAAACCTCTTTCTTTATTAACTTATTTATATTTTTACGGTAATCAAATTCAACATAAAACCAGCTGGATATTATTAAAAAATACAATACCTAACTTTATTTTACTTAGAGGGGTGAAAAAATCCTTTTGTATGAAAAACATACCTGAGCTTTACCATCATCTAATTACAAATTCTTAATTTTACTTGATTGTTTTACAGTCTGTATGTTCTCTGTATTAAAAATTAACAGATTATAAAATTAAATAATAGAATAGTGAATCCAATACCGATTTATCCTTTGTTCATAAACATATGATTTTCTGAACAAGTATCTCTTAACGTACAGTAGCTGTCTGTACGCTAAGCATAAAGCAAGTTAAATAAGTCCATTCATAATGTCTAAAGGGACCTTGCTCACACAAATGATCTGCACATCAATTCATCTTTGATATACAGATCATTTGTATGATAATTTTTATAAATAATTGCTAAATAATGAACTTACATAAATGCTTTTAAAAGCTCTTGTACGAATGGAAGTAATCCACCTACAAATTTTAAAACTGACATTGTGATTTCCATAATATTTCCTCCTCTTTCTTGGTGTTAAAATGTGGGCATTTATGATGATACTCTACTAGAAAAAACTTTTATTTCCATATATTACATATTGTAATTATAATTTTTAAAGTTATACTTTTTCTATAACTTTAAAAATTTGTATTATCAATTATACACTATACGGAAATAATAACTACTCAGCAATACCTTTAATTTAGGAGTTTCATAGGCGAAAATTCGGTCTATTTTTTTGCTACAACACAAACATGTGCGATAACACTACATCTTGTGATAAAACAGGCAAATATATTTTGGTGAATTTTTCCAAATATCTTATATCTTCATGAGGTGACTGCATAGTTACCAGAAATATTTATATAAGTTACGTATAAGGGTTGAGTTTTTAGGAGGTTTAAATGAGAAAAATATTGCCAGGAGCCATTTCATCTCATACCCAGTATGGGTATTTAAAGGTGCCGAAAAATGTCAAAAGCGAGTGTCCTAAATGCGGTAAATCAAGTGAATTTACGTTAAAAACGAATTTTTACCAAGTTACAAAAAGAGGATTATTCGCAGAAGGGCTTTGTTTTGAATGTAAAAAGCCATCAGAATTCGTGATTATGTTTAATGATTATATGGATCGAATAAATGAAGAAGTAGAAGTTTATATTTATAGTCCTTATTTAAAAGATCCTTCAGATCAGCTCGAACGCAATAAACATGTCCCTATAGACCTTGTCAGGGCGTATCGCTCTACTTTAAATGTCAGTCAGTCAAAAGATAATTCTGCTGCTGCAGTAATGTCAAAACGAGTTCTTGAAAGTGTCCTCAAACATTTTCTTGGAGAGAAAAGTAATGGGCAGCCTCTTTCCCAGCAATTTGAGCAATTGCCAAAATATATCGATTTAACTAAACCGATTCAAGATGTTGGCCACCTCGTTCATCCAGACAGCCCTCTTTATGAGATGCTTGAATTGAAACAGGAAATTGATGATGAAACAGTAGCTTTATTAACAGAATTATTAGAAGTCCTTATCCAGTATTTATTTGTGTTGCCTGAAAAAATCGAATCAGTACATGATAAGATTGAACAGAAATTTAAAAAGGTGTAGCACGCACATTTTAATATTTTTATACGCTAAGAGATTTTCAAAAACCAACAGCATGATTTCAATTGGGATTTTAATTTAAAGATAAGTTTTGAGAAACCGTTTAAGCTATTTTTAGCTTATTTTACGTTTTTTACGTTGAAGTGCATTTGTCTCAAATACTTACTGACGCTTTTGAGATTAGGGGATTTTCTTAGATTAGTAAAATCAACGCTTTTTCATGCCGAATTTTGCTTAGCGTATATTTCCGTTAAAATGCGGGCGGTACGTCCTACTCATCCACTTAAGAATTTTTCTATCCTCAAGTATAAAAAATGTTATTCTTTCTAAACCAACTAAATTATATTTCATAAAAATGTTTTAGACTGCAAAAGATATTTGTAACCTGAAAAGGGATTTTCCATTCACATAATCGTCTCTATTGGAAGTGAGTGATATTAACTATTGAGTTCTTAAGAAAAATTGGCTTCTTTAGCTAACTAAAGGCATCAGATTTTAAAGTATTCAGCATCAATAAGTATGTATCCTATGAAGGTTAAGAGAAGAACTAGAGTAAAAAAGATTGTTTTTTGCTTTTTACTTCTTTTTTAAACCATCCCCATCTTTTGTTATCCATATCTAAACAATAGTAATCAACAAGAAGAAATAACAGAATGAGTAAGAAATAGAAAAAGATATTCAGTATAATCTTCTCCTTTATTATTATCATAGACGCATCAACTTCCTTTTAATTCCATTTTATCAAAAATGATGCTATGTCACATTATGAATATTCTATTCATGGGGTACGGAAACGATTCACAGAATAACCCGCCATATCCGAAAATCCCTCTAATTTCGGCCGGTTCTTTTTATTATACTTTGTCTTGTAGTTCTATTTCTTCTGTCTATTTTAGTCAGAGTATATTTCAAAATTACATCAGCATTAAAATACAGGAACATTCTAAAAATCCCCCCTTATAAATTTATAAAATATATTGTTATATTCTTAAACTTATAATAAACTTACAAATTTCTTAATATTCAGAAATTTATAAAGGAGGCATTATTATGGCAATCGCAATTGCAATTTTATCATTTTTAGGTGGAGTAATTCCGTTAGTAACAACTCTTTTAAAAACGTTCATGTAATCCTTACTTCTTTACAATGAATTATCATCTTACAAATGATCTGTTTATCAAGGCTAAATTGATGTACAAATCATTTGTGTGAGTCTAAATAGCAAAAATGCTTATTTCCCTCTGACCTGTACCCTATAAAATGGACAGTTTAATAAAAAGACCTTTAAAAATTAAGCACTTAAAAAATAGCCACAAAAAGAAGGAATCGTTGCCGTGCCCCTTATACATTCCTCTTTGTTCACTAATTTACAAAATTCATTTATTAAACTTTTAGAAACTATATGTTATACTTGATAGGTAGATAGTCAGTAGTCGGCAATCTAATTAAACTGTGGGCCCTAGCTTTGCACCTAGCTAGGGCTTTTGGCTATTCATCAAGTACTATGTGATATACATTCACTATAATTATTTTTATCTATTCCTCATGGTTTCTAACATCTTGTCATTGTAATGTACTATTTCTTTTCTCTGTTTCACGTTTTCCCTTGTTTTCCATCATTTCAAATCATAAATCCATTATTTAGTTACTTTATGAAGCAATACTACCATTTGAATTTAGATACAAAATATCAAAATTCAAATAATTAAAATTGATATATTATTGTTCCTACAATACTAGATCTATCAATATATCCCAGACCATTTCGACTATCTTTACTATGGTAACGGTTATCCCCCATTACAAATAATTTATTTGAAGGTACTTCTCTTTCTTCAAAGTTAGCAAGATATTGGGATTTATTACTTAAATCTTTATAAATATAGTTTTCTTTTTTTTCCTTTCCATTAATATACAGAATATCATTTTCTATTTTAACTTTGTCCTTTGGCAATCCAATTATCCTTTTCACATAATACTTAGGATCATTGGGTTTTTTTATAATAACAATTTCTCCATGACGTAATGGAAAAATTGCTGCACCTGCTCTATTAACTAGTATATACTCTTCATTTTGTAAAGTAGGATACATAGATTCCCCTTCTATTTTACATAATAAAAAGTTTAAACTTATTATCATAAGCATCACTGTAATCAATAAAAACAATGTTATATTACACCAATATTTTGGGTTCTTTTGCTTCATGTTTTTCCATTCCTTATTGATTATTTTCATGAAAAACGCCTCTACAAAATTTTAATGTAGGGGCGTTTCGTTTATATATATTTACTAGAAGCATTCAACTTGTTTGTTTATGGAGAAACGTTACTTCCTTGATTCTTTTTTAAAGCGAAATATGCATCTAAGATATCTTTACCAATCATTGAATTAATTCCACCTTTATCATCATTTACCCATGGTACAACAACGGAAAATGCAACCTCTGGATTATCATATGGGGCATATCCTGCTAAAGTTAAATTGTAACAATGAATACGATTCCCTTCTGAATCTCTACCAACAGGATCCTCGCCTCCATAAACTGTTTGCGCTGTTCCTGTTTTACCAGCTGGTTTATAAGGAGCTTTTTGAAAATACCTCACACCAGTTCCATCACCCTCTTGGAACACTTGCCTAAAGCCTTCTTGTACTCGGTCGATATATTCCTTTTTCATATCTACGCGGTTCAGCACAATGGGTTGCATAGTTTGTACAACTTTACCAATATCTTCTTCTTGCGTTGTTTGCTCCCGAATTTCTTGTACAATCTGCGGCTTCATTCGATACCCCCCATTTGCAATGGTAGAAACATACTGTGCAAGTTGCAAAGGCGTATATGTATCAAACTGACCAATAGCTAAATCTAGTAAAAAACCTGGTTGATAATTTTGTTTTTTTTGTTGTCCCAACGTTTCATTTGGTAAATCAATTCCAGTCGAAACTCCTAATCCAAATTGCCCAAAATAATATCTCATCCTATCAAATGTAGCCGCTTTAATATCTAAAGAACTGTTCGGTACATAATTTATACCTGCAATTTTTAAAGCTGTATTAAACATATACACGTTAGATGAAACTTGTAATGCTCTTATATCATCAATAGTTCCAAAGTCTTTCCAAGATTTCTTAGCTTTTGCTGTTCCCTTAAATTTCATTGGTGCATCATAAAAATATGTTCCTGGTGTTATGGCACCTGTCTCATATCCTGTTAAAAGTGTTGCTCCCTTTACAGTAGATCCAAGCTCGTAGGAGCTTGTCATTGTGCCTAAAGCATAATCTTCCACTTCTATATTTCCATCTTTTTTGACTAATTTTTTCCCTGCCATAGATAAAAGTTGCCCCGTTTTTGGATTCATCATAACAACAAATGCTCGGTCTAATAAACGTTCTGAACCTTTAAAAGCTTTTAAATGCTTTTCAATAATCTCTTCTACCTGTTTCTGTAATTTCATGTCTATTGTTAACGTTACATTGTTTCCGCTTTTCCCTTTAGAAACGGTTTCCGTTCGAATAATGTTTCCTTCTTTATCAGTAATATTTTTAATTTCTGCTTTTGTTCCATGTAATACATCTTCATATCGTTGTTCAATATAACTTTTTCCTACGCGATCATTGCGGCTATAACCACGTACCATATAAGAGTCTAAGTGTTCTTTAGGCAGTCCTTCTTCAGAATTTGTTATATTACCCAATACCGAACGAAATAAATCACCATTTACATAATTACGTTCCCATTCAACTGTTGTATCTACCCCTGGGTATTTAGCTAAATTTTCACTTATAATGGTGTATTCTTTCTCAGGCACATTTTTCTTTATAATTTGAGGTGTCATTGAGTAGCCCGAACTCATTTTACTTTTAATAGCTAATACTTTTAAATCTTTTGGTGTTAATTCGCCTAGTTCTTTATCTGTGATACGTTCTCGTCTTAATTCCTCTATTTTTTTATCAAGCTCTTTCCCTTCAATATTTTTGGCTCGGAATTTTGCCTCATCTTGTTTCGTAATCTTTTTTTGAGCCTTTTCCTTATTTAACTTTACCCAAAAATCCTTTTTATCTGTTTCGGTTAACTTATTTATGTCTTCTTCTGGCATTTCAAGTACGTTCGCCAGATCTCTAGCTGTTTTTAGAATACCTTCTGAATCTACACCCTTCATCCTTGTATATGTAATAGTACGAATAGCATTGTTGTTAACAACTTTTTCTCCTTCTCGATCAAAAATTTGCCCACGTGGAACGGGAATGCTGATTGTGGAATTCCCTTGTTTCTCCGCTATATTCTTATAACTCTCTCCATCAATGATTTGTACTTTTCCTAGCTGAATAATAACAGCTGAAAATAGTAAAAATACACAGAAAAACAATATATTCAACCTTAAGGGAATCGTACTTTTTTTAGTATTTTTTTTCTGTTTTTGTTTCATTTCATTCTCCTCTTAAGTACAATATATTAAAATAATACAGTTCTAAATGTAATTAAAAATAATAAGTTTATTACAGCTGATAGATTTCTAATAAAAAATCATTAACTAATTTAGTATATTGCATTTTACGATTAACGATAATACAACTTCAAATACCCAAGTAAACTTATTAATATGTTATTAAACGGGAGTATTTGTACTTTTCGGAAATAATAAACATTATTATAAATCAAATAAAAACGACATTATATTAAACGTTTCCAATCCGTCTGTTACTAGCATAACTACTAATGTGAGAGCGATAGATCCATTTTCAAATGAAAAATAAAATAGCAATACCTAGATAAACTCATTTCTTAATTATACAAATGAAAATTTTCCTGTCAAACAAAATTAAAGAACACTTTCTCTATTTAGAGTCTTTAGGGATATCTTTAACGACAATAATTTAATATCTTTATATATAAGTTTTATAAAATTTATTCCACAATAAATTTATTCAAAATCTAAATTGTAAGCACCCTGTCCTACGGATTATACACATTTCATGTTCAATCTTCTCAACAAGCGTGTTCCATAATTTTGTTATTGTTTGAAAAATGTTTTTTGAATCCTCACAAATTTTATCGAATTGTTAATAATCGTTTTATGAATGAACTGTATAAAATACCTTTTTAAAATTGTGTAGTGTATAAGTTTTATTCAAAAATATAAATTACGTTTAAACGACATTTAAAATAAATAAATCACCAAAAATTGATTCCGATATACTTATTCACCACCTTTATCAATTTAACTTTTTGACAAATTATTTTTTTGTTGATACATCATTATTACTTATATTAATATGTTTTTATTGCTATATTTTAAAAATACATATTTAATAAAAACAATACGAATATTCTTGAGTAATAGGAGGTTTTATTATCAAAGGTAAACACCGTAAGATTGTCCTCACAATATTAGGTTTTTATTCAATTTTAATACTTTACTTTATGTTTCTTGGTTTTGATAGGTTGGGATTAAAATATATTAATTATGAATACCAATACCAGTTAATTCCGACTAGTATTCCTTTAGGATTACCAAATATGACAGGTGAAGAAGACTTTAACCTATGGGTTTTTAATTTTGGGAATTTAACTGCATTCATACCTTTTGGAGTACTAATTCCTTTGTTATACCGCTGTAGCTTCATTCGATTCATTACCTCATTTTGTATTTCAATCCTTATACTAGAAGTTTTACAAATGCTAACTTTTCTTGGAGGTTTTGACATTGATGATGTAATTGTGAATGCAATGGGTGCTATAATAGGATTTGCTGCATATAAAATAGGATTTCGTTCAAATACTTTTTTAAAAAAACTTATTATTACTTGTGTAACAGCATCAATCCTTACTTTAGGATTGATTGTTGTTGTAGGTGAATTTAACAAATCATTAGAAAAGCAGCCACACTCTCTCAAAAACGGAACTATTATAGGACTAAATCAACTGACAGAAACTAATGGATATGCACCGAAAGACAAAAATTTCCATAGTTTTGAAATTGCTCATAAAAAAATTGAATCTAAATTAAATATGTATAGTAGTAATGGAACAGATTTTCAGCAATTTAAATACTTGTTAAAGGGTAAATATATAAAAATTTCGGGCTATCTTGGTATCCCAGATGGTGCTAGTAAACGTTCTGGAAAGATAATTATTTCTGTGGATGGAAAAGATGTACAAACAGTTCAATTCTCTGAAAAAAACATATCTACATCAAAAAGTTCCTTTGAAATAGAGTTGGATAAAGCAAATGAACTTTGTATCAAGTTCATTGATACCGATGTATTACTATGGGATGTTACACTTACAGAATGGAAAAAATAAAGAATACAAGTCTTCCAATTTAGGGTATATACCGAACACCTATATCTTAATATGCAATATTGCATATCATATTATTATTTATTTCTGTTAAAATCTTAGAAGTGGATTGTTCATCTAGCAGTTCACAACAGCGTATATTTATTAGTATAATGCTAACCCTAATTACAGACAAAGGGAGAAGAATGTTTATCACTCTTCTCCCTTTGTTTATGTAATTTTTTACGAAGCATTTATGAACTACTCGCCACCTAGCCTTCGCTTAGGGGTGGCATCTTCTCAGTCCCGCGACGAAAATAATCATTCATCTTTCTTAGCATTACTTCCCTTATTCCCTATATTAGATATCGGGAGAATGAAATTTCTTTCGATACCTTGATTATTTTACAAAATGGTGATATTTTTTTAAGAACACTTAGAGATGATTTACTATATCACTAAATGTTACTAATTTTTTAATTAGAAATCTAAAATGCTGTATCTGTTTATTTAATTGCGAAGAATATCACTTGTATATTATAACTATATTGAGAAATTATTCTATTATGTATATAATGTTTTAGGAATTTATGTCCGTTTCAGGGCTAGGGGATACACCCTGCAGTGTAAAAAAGTCTAAATATGTACATGATGGCCATTAACATACTAAACAACAAATGTTAGAGCATTTTTTTAAATGGAATATAATAGGCTACTAGAGGAAGGTATTATGAATCAAAATAATGTATATCCATTTAACCAACAGGTTCGTCATCAACAACTAATACAAAGTAGAAATTTAAAAGCAGCTAGAAGGAAAAAAGCATTAAGTATATGTGTATTAATAACTTTTATTTTGTTATTATTTTTAAATCGCTTTGGAAAAATTTCAACAATATATGTAACTGGAAATGAAATAATTTCAAAAGCAGAAATTATAAGTCTATCCAATTTAAGCGACAAAGATAATTATTGGAATTTACATGAAGAAGATATAAAAAAAAGAATACAGAAAAATAATCTGATTAAAGAAGTCGAAATTTCAAAGAACTTTCCAAGTCGAGTCACTATTAATATTAAAGAAAATAGCACTGTTGCATATATGATTAAAGATAATAAGTATTATCTTCTACTTGAAAATGGTACAATGTTGGATAAATTTACAAATGATAAAATCTCCAAAAGTGTACCTGTAATAAAACAATTTACTAGAAATGATGAAAAACAACTTAGAAAACTTATTTCGGAGTTAAATAAATTACCGAGCGAAATACAAAGTATAATATCTGAGATTAATTTTTTGCCAACTAAGAATGATAAATTCCATATATATCTATATGCGAAAAATGGGTTTACAGTGAGCGCTTCAATCACTGATTTGTCTGAAAAAATGGAACTATATCCAGTCATAACTAAAAACTTAGATTCTAAACAATACCCTGTAATTCACTTAGAAGATTCTATATTTGCAAATAACAAATTATAAGCCTTGAAATTACATTTGCTATTATAGGAAAAATAAAAAAGAACTTGTAGTAATGAACTGCCCCCAATTGTTAAAATGTGTCTAACTTTTTGGGGTCACTTCAGAACTATCGGCTTTTTGTTATGTTGGGATTTTCAAAAACTAGTTTCTTGTCCTGGTCACATACGGATAAATCGGATCTCTTAATTCGAAGTCATACGTTTCTCCATTCACAATTCCTACCACCTTCCCACTGTCATATAAATCGAGCAAGAAACCGGCCATTTGTTCAGCTGTATGGAATTTAGGAACAACACCATTATATTCAAAATTATCAACATCATAGGATCGTTTCGCAAATTCGGTCTCTGTTGCAGCAGGAGCCAAGACTTTCGCTTGCATGGCTGCTCCTTTTCCTTTCAATTCTTGTGCGAGACCTTCTGTAAAGGCACTTACATAGAACTTTGTCGCGCAGTAGGTCACAGCATCAGCAACAATCAAGTATCCTCCTCCTGAAGAAATATTGATGATTTGCGTTCCTTCAACATCTGTATAGTCACGTACATAAAGAGAGGACAGAACGGTTAAGGCTTCAATATTCAAGTGAAGCATCGTCTCAATTTTATTTAAATTTTGTTCCCCAACGGAAGCAAAGTTTCCAAACCCGCGACTTCAGTCGTGGGTCATTGACAGAATCATTCCCTATTCTTTAATTTTAAAAATCTTATTTGGATTCAGAATGTTTTTCGGATCAAGAGCTTGTTTCATTTTTTTCATCACAAGAAGTGCTGCTCCATGCTCTTTTTCTTGATATTTTTGTTTACCAATCCCTACCCCATGTTCACCTGTACATGTTCCACCGCGCTCAAGAGCATACATCACAATTTTTTCATTTGCCGCTTCTGTTTTATGCACTTCCTCTGTATCATTTGGATTCACCATTAATAGAACGTGAAAATTCCCATCTCCGACATGTCCAAGTATTCCCCCAACAATTCCCATAGAATCTAAAGTCTCTTTTGCATACTGTATTGCACTTGCTAACTCTGAAATTGGTACACAAACATCCATACTCATCAGTTTTTTCCCTGGGCAACTATGAACATAAGCGTATGCTAAATTATGTCTTGCTTCCCATAATTTATTTCTTGCTGCTGTTTCTGTTTCAAATGAAACAGCCTTACACTTGTGATCTTTAACAATTTCTTTTGTGAAATCAATATCTTGTTTTAATCCCGCTTCATTTCCATGAAACTCTAAAAATAACGTTGGCTCTTCCCTATAGTTTGTTTCACTATATTTGTTAACTTGTTTCATTGAAAGTTCATCGACAAGCTCAATTCTCGCAATCGGAATGCCAGCTTGTAAAATATCAATTACAGCTTCTACCGCATCATTCACTGTCGGAAAAGATGCTCTTGCTGCCATCGTATGCTCAGGTATTCCATATACTCTTAGCGTTAATTCCGTAAAACAGCCAAGTGTTCCTTCTGATCCAACGAAAATACTATTTAAATGATAACCAGATGACGACTTTGCAGCTAAATTCCCTGTATGTATAATCGTTCCATCTGCAAGTACAACTTCTAAATCACGAACTTGATCACGCATAACGCCATACTTTACTGAGGTCGTTCCGCTTGCATTTGTAGCAGCCATTCCACCTAATGTTGCATCCGCCCCTGGATCCACACTGAAAAACAATCCATACTTTTTTAATTCTTTATTAAGCTGTGAACGAGTTACTCCAGGTTGCACTTTAACTAGAAAATCTTTTTCTCTTACCTCCAGCACTTGATTCATCAGTGAAAAATCAATTGTAATGCCATTTTCATATGGAATTACATGACCTTCCAAGCTTGAGCCTACTCCAAATGGTACAACTGGTGTTTGGTACTTGTTCGCTAGTTTCATTATCTCACTAACCTCTTTTGTCATTGTTGGAAATACAACAACATCAGGCAGACTGCTAGGATGATAAGATTCATCTTTACTGTGCAGTTCTCTCACCGTTTCATTTACTACTACTTGTTTTTCAGGAAGTACCTCTTTTAAAGCAATTATCAGATTTGCAGTTACAGCTTTCATTTCATTCTCTCCCACCATTCTGTTACAGATTTCATATACAATTTAAGATCTTTTTATAACGATTCATCTTATGAACTATTTCATACATAATAATCTGAAAAAACTATCAATTCAAGTCCTAAATAAAAAATGCCGTGCAATTACTATTAAGTTGGACATCCATAAGTTAATCAACTCACAAAAATATGTAACATGAAATTAGAAAAAATCTTCTTTCTCGTTAATGTGTCAGTCAAATCATCCTCAGTAATATTTGTAAAATAAAGATATTTTGTTTATATTCAAATTAACCTGATTACAATTTAGCAATAGAAATACGATGTAAATATAAATAGCATTTATGGGGGAATCAGACGTGCAATTACCGACCTTTAAATATAATCCAAACGCATTAGAACTAGGGATTATATTTAAAGAATTTACGACTTGTTCTGTTTGCAAAAACGAACGTGAGTATGTTTATAGTGGTCCTTTCTATTCTATAGAAAGGGTAGAAAGCATCTGTCCTTGGTGTATTGCTAATGGAAATGCATCTAAAAAATTTGATGGAGAATTTCAAGATCCATACTCCTGCGAGGAAGTAAGTGATGAAGAAAAAGTAAAAGAACTTATCCATAGAACGCCTGGATATGGTGGATGGAAACAGGAGTATTGGCTGAGTCATTGTAATGATTTTTGTACATTTATTGGATATGTGGAATGGGAAGAAATCGCTCATTTAGCAATTTCATATAAACGGGTTCCTACACGTTTTATTAGTTCACTACAAAATTGAATATCAATTGCCGTCATTAAATATGCCAGCCTTTCTCTTTGAAATAGCTTAACATTTTCCGGTAATTCTCCCCATACTTCTCTTGAAATTCTTTCCCAAAATCCTCTTCGATGTGCTGCATCATCATATCATGGTAAAAAGCATTTTTTATTACTTCAATTACTGCTGGATGATTCGTCTCTAATGCAGATGGCTTAATCTCTCCTCCGAAACTACCAATTAAAGCTGAACTAGAATCACAGAGAATAGAAAATTTCCTTTCATCAGCAGGCCACTCTTCATCCCTATAATGCTGGAATACATGTTTAAGAGGTGTTTTACTTGTCCCGATTGTAATTAAGATAACACTAATTCCTTTGCATTCCGCTACAAGTAGTGCCTCCTCTATATAGTGCAAGTCTTCTGACCAAACATCTACAACTATAGATGTTTCCGCATTTGCAATAACGCGGCGTACAGCATTATCTAATGCATTACTTCCTTGCCAATTATAAAAAGCAGGTGCAGGTCTAGGTGGAGTTTTTAATTGATTGATAAGTGCCTTCGAAGTCTGTTCAAATTCAGTTTGAAAAAGACGGATTAATTGCTCAATTGGAACAGCATTATAAAGAACCGTCTCCCCTTCTATGCTTCGACAAGCTCCTTTATCCGTTAATGATCGTAACGCAGCATATACATTTGTTCTTGAAACAGATACCCGTTTTGCAACTTCATAGCCAGACAAATCAGATTCTTCGTGTAATGTCAAATAACATCGCGCTTCTAGATCTGATAATCCTATCTTTTTTAATAAATCAATCATGGAAACACTCCTTACTTTGCACATAAATTTCACATTGAATTTAAGTGGTATTTTATAATACTACTTAAATTCATATTAATCTTCCCTTAAGAGAAAGTCAACAAAACTTTATCCGTCTTTTCTTACTTATAAAAAATCAGAACAACATTTTATTACGGATAAGTTTCACATGTATAATTATGGTATTTCTCATTTTTATATCGAAATGTATTCGTAAAGTCGGGGGAGTTTATAATGAAGAGTGTTTCTTTTCAAAACCTTGTTCCCCTGCTAATAAGGTTCTGAAAAGTCATTTCAATACGCGAAAACAAAAAAGTACTCATTGAGAGTACTTTTTTGTTTATTCTAATTTACTGACAGTATTCTATTGTCATCAGACTAAGAAACAAAACACATTCCAGACAGAAAAAATACTTATAACCTATATTCAAAAAGAAATATTTTAATGAATTCTATATTGTCCAGATAATTGTTCTTCTCCCATACGAACTAAACGCTTCGTTATTTCTCCGCCTACAGAACCGTTTGCACGCGCTGTAGAATCTGGTCCAAGTGTAACACCAAGTTCACGAGCAATTTCATATTTCATTTGCTCAATAGCACTCGCTGAAGCTGTTATAAGTATTTCATTTGTATTGTAATTTTCACGAATATTCATTGCTTCACCTCCAGTTAATTTCTTATATGTTTCTCTAATTACCCATAAATATACATACATAAATTCAAAATATTTAACTTCATAACAAAGGGATTCTAGAGTAGAAATCTTTTCCTAATCTATATCCTTTAAATTCATCAACATCAATATCTCCAAGTACTTTATTTCTCTACCATCCAAATTATGTTAAGATTATTTTAATATTTCGAAAAATATATAAAAGGAGCCTAATAATAATGGATGTCTACTTAGTACAACCCACAATTGACTTACAAGAAGAATATTTAGAATTCTATCAAGAATGGAAAAATAGTGGTGAAACGATGATTCCTTGGGTTATCACAAAAGATCCTTCTAATTTTCCAGCAATGGTTCAAGAGTTACTGGATGCAGCGAAAGGTAAAAACATTCCCGATAGTTGGGTACCGGACTCTACCTATTGGCTTATCACAAATGACAACAAAATCGTTGGTGCTGTAAATATTCGTCATCGTTTAACTGAGCATCTATTCAATGCTGGTGGGCATATCGGTTATGGTATTCGTCCTTCAGCAAGACAAAAAGGATATGCTACAAAATTATTAGCTTTATCATTAGAAAAAATAAAAGAATTAGGTGTTACAAAAGTACTTGTCGTTTGTGATGAAGGTAATACTGCTTCAGAAAAAACAATTTTGCATAACAGAGGACTTCGTGATAATGATTTTATCGAAGAAGATGGTAATGTTGTAAAAAGGTATTGGATTGAGCTGCAAACATTCAGTTATTAATGAAAATGGAGGGATTCACATGTCTACATTAGCAACCCAATTAGAACATATAATTCATACTGCATCTCAAAAAATTATACTTTTTTCTGACATGGATATAAAACTCGCCCCAACAAAATGGTCTAAAAAAGAAATATTAGGTCATCTTTGCGATTCCGGTACGGTAAACCATAGACGCTTTGTTGATATTCTTACTTCAAAGGAAACAATTATACTCACTGGCTATGATCAAGATTTGTGGGTTCAAGTACATAATTATCAACAATCTTTTTCAGCAAATGAAATTCTAAAATTATGGGAAGCTATTAACATACAAATGATAAAATTACTAAGCAATGTAAAGAATGAACACTGGCAACTTACATGTAAGTTGGAAGACCAACAGGAAGTAACTTTAGAATGGCTTGTTACAGATTATATTGATCATATGAACCATCATCTTAATCAAATATTTACAAAACATAAAAACTAAATTCCTTTTCACCCTTTCCCGATTTGGATTACATAACAAAAATAAAGAGGAAAGCTCACAGCCGGACCTCCTCCTTATTTTTGTTATAAAAAAACTTATGCTTTCTATACATAAGCACCTTTTTTCTCTATCATTATGCATGATGAGTCATTTGTTTTCTTTATTCTTCTTCCTTCTATTGACATCTTTTAACGTTTTACTAAATCCTAAAATCAAAATAATAAATATTATTCCAGCAATTGCTACCATTTCTAAAATGAATTGCATAGTTCTCTCCTCCTCAAAGTTCTGCCTATTATCCTTTATTAAAACTGTTATCTATTTGGACAAACTTTCATTTGGTTCACTTGGCGTTTTTATATCAAATTATAGCTGTCTAATTGTAAATATACTTTTAAAACACCCTATTTCCTATTTATTCTAGTTTATCAAAAGAAGTTTTTTAAATCAGTAGATAAAGTAAATCTTTAATAATCGGTTGGGGCTTCATCCCCACTGATTATTAGCCCTCAAGAATCGAGCTTTTACAGGAAGTTTATCTCCCACCTAATCTCTTTGCTTTTGCTGATTTTTGAGGTGGGAGTATTACTGCCCGCGAATAGCGGATAAATTTTCATTACTGATTTATACGTATACAAAAAGCCACCCCTTCTAGAAAAATACTAGAAAGAATGGCTCAGATCATAATAAAGTGAAACTTCGATCAGTGGAGATTCCCCTAATCTTCCACTAATCGTTAGTTGAATCTATAAGACTTTTATGTACGGTAATTCTTATCTTGCTGCACGTACCTCAGCAACAAGTTTTCCACCCTCTATGCTCATATAAAGCTTCACAGGCACTTCATTTGTATTTTCAAACACTAAATCTAAATATGGATATGCAATTGTAGCATCTCGGCCTTGTGGAACGTATCCTACTGTTTTGGAGTGTGTAGTTCTCTCCACCATTTTTAAACCAGCTTGATCTGCAGCATTAAAAAGAGTAGAAGATGTTTGACATACTCCTCCGCCATAACCATCTACTAGTTTCCCGTCAACAATCTCTTTTCCTAACTGATACCCCTTGTCTGGTGTTGTATCTCCAATTAATGCGTTAAAAGAGAAACGATCTCCTTTTCCTAATACGACACCACTAATATTACTTGCAGACAAACGAATATTCTCGATTCTACCACCTGTAGAACCACCTAAGTTTGTTTCATACCTTCCTAAAACTGCACCATTTCCACTTGCATCTTCCGGCTTCGCTACAGGTTTTTTCTCAACAATTGGTAGTTGGTACGAAGAATCCCACATTCCTACGTTCATTAGTTTATCTACTAGCTCTTTTTCCATTAACTCATAAGAAGGCTTACCTTCTTGCCATGTTCCATCACTTGCCATACGAGAAGGGACCATCTTTTGATCAATAGTTTTTCCGACTTCCTTAGCAACCTTCGTTACTTCTTTTTTAAACTTATTTTCATCTTCAAAATAACCTAAGCTTGCTATATTAACATTTTTTACTTCTTTACCACTTCTAGCATCTACTAAACTTACACTTTCATTGACACCAGTCTTAGCTTCTACTGCATGCTCTCCTATGCCACTTACTAATGAAACTTCACTTATTTTTGTACCACATCCACTCACTATGCTTACACATAGTGCCCCTATTACTATACTTTGTACCTTACGTAACAATATACTCTCTCCTTTTCCCTACCATTACTCTTTGTTTTCAATTTTATGTATGTATGATTACATGACTTTGCAATATGACTACAAAATATTACAATTTGATTTCCACTATATTAAAATTACTCTTTTCTTTAAGAAATGTCTACACATATTTACTTAAAAAACTTAAGTTTGTAATGCCCCTCTTATTTAACCAGTATATACCAAATGATTATTCAAAAACAATTTTAATACATTAATATTTTGGAATTCTTCATAGGCAATTCTCATTTATAAAAACTTATCACAAATTCTCTTAAATACATTTGATGAAGCACCCTATTCAAAATAGGTATTTGCCGTGCCACCTATCCGCTCTTACACATACATTATGATGAATTCAAGCAAATTTAGAGAACGGAGGATGTTTATGTATCCCTATAATTCATATGCCCCCTACAACCTTTATAACTATCAACCATCATATGACGGGCAATCGCAATATCAACCATATATAGAACAAACAGAACAAATTGATCCATATGATCCAAATAGACAATTTCAAATTCCAATTTCCTTTCCAGGTAGTGGCGGCCGTCAGTTAGAAAGACGAGTAAATGAGCTAGAACAAAGAGTAAATCAACTTCAGCAGACAGTAGAACGTCATACACGTAGACTCAATCGATTAAATCAGCGTTTACGTACTGTAGAGAATCGACTAAACATTCCATTTTCAGCACTTGAGGATGGATTTTAAATTAGTAAAACAAAGAACTATATAGGAAGGGACTCTCCCTTCCTATATTTCAAATTAACAGATAGTAAGCCTCTGTTATCCGTTTTATTTTATTAAATTGACGAAAGTTTTCTCCATCTCTATACTGATAAGAGTCAATGAAATGAAACAAGGTGATAAATATGGATTTTGAAATAAACTTCCTCTCCTTCTATGTCGTACAAGTAGAAGGAAAAGGTGAACAAGCAGATAAGCGATATAAACATTTTCAAACGTTAGATGCTGAAGAATATGAGGACAGCCCATTAAAAGAGTTCTTAGATGGTGAATTATTAAAAATATCTAAACGAAAAGTAGAACGTCATGCAAAAACCGAACAAGCCCCAACAAAGATTGGTCGATTTATTGTAGAAACTGGGCACGAATTCGATTCCAACCCTCATTATAATTTATTTAATCGTATCCGTTTTGCAGAAACGAAAGAGAATTTTAAAGATATGAGTGAACCTCTCGTTTATACATATATCGATACAAGTGCAGTACGCGGTGGTATATTTTTAGTTACTCAAGCAAAACTGAGGAAATACTTTGACGATCCATTCGTATTCGTTATGAAGTGTGACTTCGAGCCAAAAGTTGCTTCCATTTCCGACGAAACAACACTTATTCGCAACGTTGAAATGGCAATTACGACAAAAAATATGAAATCTATTCAATACCCATACATGCCAGAAGAAGGCATTGTCGAGCCTGGCGAACTAAAAATCCACCAAGCATCACACGCACGCTACTTTGAGGATTTCTTAAAATTCGTCGAATACGAACGCTCTATGCCAGAAATTATGAAAACACAAGTTATGGACATGGTATACGACCAAATCGAAGACGTATTTGAAGAAGGTACGGAAGAACGAGAACAATTCGACCAAGCGATGGAAGTATGGGCCGCCAGTCCTAAGCGTGAAATTATGGAACATTTCACAACGGAAGAAGTAATGGAAGCTACAGCGCAAATTGTGGAGCATACCCCTGAGATAGAATTAAAGCTAAAGGCAGATCATATTTCTGTGAAGGCATTGCTTGCAGATTTTGGGGAACAGATTCATATTGCCAAGGTTAATGATAAATATGTACTAATGATTGAGGCGGATACACTTACGTTTGAGAAGGGATTCTCTCCTATTGAGTTTTTGAAGCCGGATGAGTTAGAGAAAGTAATGGAGCGGATTGCGAGTAAGACGTAAAATAAAAGAAATTTTAGTGTCACTAAAGCGACTTTTGTATTTGGTAATCTAAAAGTCAGCCCGTATAATCGTTAAAAACCCAGCCATTCTTCTTCAATTACTTCGAAGAAGTGGCTGGGTTTTTAATGACAAAATGGCTGGATTTTCAATTGACAAATACACTAGCTCCTCACATATGAGTTATCTATTCATTCTTCATACATACAAATTTCTTTAAGTCAGCTTTTACTTTGATTTGCTTTCTTTAAGTAAGAAATCGTTTGGTCTAAACCAAATGAGACGTCTGAAGCAGGCTTCCATTTTAATACTTCAATCGCTTTACTATTATTTAACTGGCTATGAAGAATTTCTCCTTTATAGATTGAGGCATCATTTCTTTTATTACGACGTTCCATACATGTTCTACATATCGCTTATAAAAGAGTGATAGATTCTTTCTATCTTTGAAATCATCCCACCTTGAGTTAGATGTTGTCGTGAATATTCCTGAGCATTTCTTCCTAAACGTTCACGAAGACTCTTATTTGCTAAAAGCAATTTAAGAGCATCGGAAAGTTGTTGTACATTTCCCGGTTCACAAATGATCCCTGTTTTTCCGTTTTGAATCATTTCTGGTATACCACCGCAATTTGTTGTAACAATAGCTTGACGAGAAAACATAGCTTCAATAATTGAAATCGGAAAATTATCGTTAATGGTAGGTAAGACATAGATAGCAGAAGAGGAAAGGATTTCTGGTATATCTGTTCTTCTGCCAAAGAACCTGATATTGTCGAGACCAAGTTGTAGTACTTGGTCTTCTAGTCTTTCTCTCATGACACCATCACCAACAATCCATATTTCTACATTAGATAAATCTTGTTGAATTTGCGAGAGCGCTTTGAGAAAAATGTCATGACCCTTTCTGGGAGAAAGGCGGGAAACACAGGAAATTACAAGATTATCATCATACTCTTGTTTAGGTATAGAAGCTTGATGAAAATGTATGCCTGTATGAACAGTAACCAGTTGTTCTATCTTTGCGCCATACTCTTTTAAAGGGGAATGAAAAGAATTACTGATCGTTATGATTTGATCAGATGCTCTTATTCCCTGTTTTTCAATTTCACTAAAATAAACTTCCTCAATTGATCCTTTTTTTATTTTATCGAACTTTAACCGGCTTTTTGTAAAATGTCCATGCGGTGTAAAAAAAAGAGGTTTCTTATATTCTAGATTTAGTTGTCCTAATAAAAAGGCAGAAAATAAATCTTGTGCATGAAACACATCATATTGTTCTAGACCTCTTCCTCTTAAGAAAGACTTATACACGTTCATGAAACTAGTGTTTTTTATAATTTTTTCATTAACTGTACCATATCGTTGCAGCAGAAAGTCCCTTGCATGTTCGGCAGCCTGCGGGATATCTTGCTCTAGATGAACTGCTGTCATTTGAGTAGGTGAGATGACATCTACGTCATGACCATACTTTTCAAAACCTGTTTTTAAGGAAGTAATATAATTTGATAACCCTCCAGTATTTGGATATCGCAAAAACGTTACGTAGAGGATCTTTAGTTTATTTGTTTTACTTGGTATGCGATTCTTTTTGATTCCAAATGTCTGAAATGGTTCCATTAAATGATTCTTTTTACTATCTATTTTATAGTATTCATCCATGACTTTTAGCAGGCTCGCATGGAAGGGACAGATGTATTCATTTCGCTCTTCCTTTATTGTATTCAGAAGCATCTCCTCCTAACTCTACTAATGTGAAAATTTTATTTATCTTATAAACCTAATTCTCTTCCCCAAGTTGAAACTCTTTCAAGATGATACGTTAATAGCTCGCCACCGCGGTTATCAAATATTCTTCGTAGCTGGGTATGCAATCCCTTTTCTAATGTTCTCTGCAAATACGCCATTTTATAAAGGTCAATTGGAGCCGTTTTAAATTGAATGCCATTCTTCTGCATTTGTTTTGTATATAATTTCACACAATGCGTGCGAATTTCTTCTGCATGGCTCTGCCAATCTTTTCTGAAACCTAATAATATTTCGACTAAAACAACCATATCAAACCAGACGGGTGCATATTTAATGGACTCCCAATCGATAAACTGGATGTTCCATGGTGCACCCGGTGTCACATTGTTGCTGCATATGTTTTGCATATGAAGATCACCATGCGTTATAGATGAACCATTTTCAAATAGTTTCGGGAAAAAATCCGGTCCCTTATGACATAGTTTTATTAACGGTTTATGATAGGGTTTAATGATCTCCCTTAACCGGTCGTCTTTCGCTGCGTCATCGAGAAAAGCAATCGTCTTTCCAATATATTTGGCTCGATTACTTCTCATGTGGCTTGATTCATAAATAGGAAGCCAAGATTTCCAAACATCTTTATGCTTTTTAAAATTGTCTTCAAATGTGTGTGCGTGAAGTTTGGCAACTGTGGGGATAATGTAGTCAAAATGTTTCGGGGAGAAGGTGATCTGGCCGCGTACTTGCTGAACAAATTCCATGAATATCCAGGTGTCATTTCCGTTTTTTTCAACATGGTATATTTGAGGAAGAAACTCTTTCAATATAGGATAAGCTCTCTGATATACATTAATCTCTACTTCATTTTTATAGTTTGTTGAATGATATATTTTTAAAATAATGGGATAATGATTCGTTTTCTTTCGAAGAGATAATTTGTAGATACTCATTCTTGTTGTTGATTTTAGACACTCGATTTTAGCAGGGTCTATTACAACCCTCTCGGCCATTGAATAAGAAAGCTTTTCTGAAATCTTCAACTTCTCAAAATGATGGAATAATACTTTTGCCTCGTACAACGTTTTCATTCCTTTCGTTTTTGTTTCCAGGCGTTCTTCAAATGAGACCACGCACTTCTAATGAATGGCATTGGATCATCCCATGCAAACAAAGCAAACTCTTTTTTGCCTCGCAAACCTTCATAAAAATCTTTCCACGTCATTTCAGCTCTTTTTTTCTTGTGACGGAACGTTAAATAATACCGCACAAGATAAATCCATTTGACACCGTCTATTTGTTTGAGCCTCGGCCCGGGGTTTTGCTTGGTTAAATATAAATAATACATATAAACAAAATCCACGCCAGCAGGTCCTGTCAAGCTATGCGTTAACCAAAAACGAGGATTTATTTCAATAAACTTATAAATCCCATCTCGGGGGTCCTTTTTAAACTCTGCCATACCAATACCTTTAAGGTTCATTTTTTTAAAAAATGGTAAACACATATCCACCAATTCTGGAACTTGTTTACTAACAATATGAGCTCCCGTTCCAAATTCAGCTGGGAATTGATGATTCTTTTGCAAAGAAAATAACGCTAGTAGCTCCATATTGTCGTCATAAAAAGTGGCCACTTTATAAAAATGCTGATTGTCGCCAGGAATGATTTCCTGAATGATGAGCTTTCCATGCTGTCGATACAATTCATACTCATTTCTTAGTTGATCTGGATCTTTTATGAATATGGCCTTTTTATTTATTTTTTTTCGAAACTCATGGCCCAAAGTCGGCTTTAATATACATGGGAAATCGAGGGCCAATATCGCTTCTTCCATTTGTTCTTTATGTTCGATCACATACGTTTTAGGACATGGAATATTATGCTTCACTGCTAATTCATACATTTTGTGTTTATCCAGTATTTCTTCAATCAGCGAATGTTCAGGAAACAAAAATAAATAGTAGTTAGACAGTTCCATTCGATATTTTGAAATGAACACCACATAATCATCCGCACCTGTATACAAAATCGGTTTCAGTTTAAATTCTTTAGCCAAATTGATTAAAAAAGTTAGTAATTCCTTTTCTTCTGATAAAGGACTTGGGCATACTCCACATGAAGCAAGACGTGATTTTCCTATCTTATAAGGTTTCTCTATATCGAACGCATAAACGTTGATCCCTTTTCTCGCTAAGCTTCTGATGATTCCGATTCCATTGGCACTTAAGTCCAGTACAACTGCTGCGTGTTCATGATTCATAGAATTCTTCCTCACTCAAATACTTTTTGTAGATCTTTTCAATATGAGCTGTCATTGTCTCTCTAGTTAAATGCTTTTTAGCAAAGTTTCTTGCATTTTCACCCAACTGCTCCCGATCTTGCTGATTTGCAATGACGAACTTTAATGCACGTGCCAGTTTATCTGTATCTCCTGGAGCGACTAGAATGCCTGTCTTGGAGTGATTCACCAATTCAGGTATGCCTCCCGATGTTGTCGAAATGACACAAGCTCCACTATGCATGGCCTCAATGATAGAAATAGGCAGGCTGTCGTTTAAGGTTGGAAGTACAAAAATATCGGTTTTGCTTAAAATGTTTGGCACATCATCCCTTGCCCCTAAAAACTTCACCATGGAAAGACCCAAAGAATCGACTTGCTTTTCTAAAGTGTCTCTCATCTCACCATCTCCGACAATGAGCACTTTAATGTTATCAGTATATTTTCTTTTCAGCTTTGAAAGTGCGTCAAATAATACATTATGGCCTTTTCTTGGGCCTAATCTTGCCACACATGTAATAACGACCTTCTTGTGTGCTGATGTATTTTTTGTGCGATACTTCTCAGGGTAATCAATGCCTGTAAGCACAGTTGTCATGTTCTCTTGTTTGGTCCCTAGCTGCATTAACGGATCACGAAATGAATCACTGAGAATGATGAGATGATTGGCAAATTCAATGGCCTTTCTTTCTAATGTTTTATAATAGACTTCTTCCAGCGAACCTTTTTTAAATATACCAAATTTCAGCCGGTTAAAGGTAAACATCCCATGGGGTGTAAACAACAAAGGTTTTCCGTAATATACATTGATTCTTCCTAATATATTCGCTGTAAACAAATCTTGCGCATGGAAGATATCATATTTTTTTAAGTCGATATTGTGAAGAAGCATCCTTTCATAGATATACATATGTCTGTGATTTTTCAAAATCATGCTATTATAACTTCCATAACGTGTATTAAAGAAATCTTTTAATCTGGGAACAATTACTTCACGCAGGGTCTCTACTTTACTCCGAGGAAATTGATTAGGGGAGATAATGTCAACTTGATGTCCTTGTTGTCTTAACCCTTCACTAAGTGCCGTAATATAATTAGATAAACCTCCAGTATGAGGATAGTCCCAAAACGTAGCAATTAATATAGAAAGGCTTTTCTTTCGGACCGTCTTTGGCCCTGTATTTGTATAACGTTCATACATTTCATTCTTCTTTTTTTGAAATGAGAACGAATGAATTCCAAAATATTTATCCATTTCTTTAATTACATAGGGATATGGAAACATAGGCTTCTTTTTCATCGCCATATCCTCCTTACCACTTCGAACGCTTCAGCGTATTGTACGCCAATCGTCATTCCTCTAACTCTTCCTAAATACTGAACTCCTTCATATGAACGAGGATGAGGAAAATCTCTCATTTCTACATCGTAATGTTTGAGCGCCGCAATCTTTGAATCCATTTGATCTGTAATGTCGACAAAATAATTAGCTTTGAAAGCCTTATCATTCGTGTGGATATTCCACTCACTAGAGGAAACCGTTTCAAATGTAATTAATTCTATCGGTTTTTGGTTCGGCAGAGGTCGAGTCGCGGTCAAAACCGCTTGAAAAGTAATTAAATGATCAATATTGACATCTCCATAATGGTGGGTGAAGATTTTACTCGGTTTATAGGTCTGTATTAATTGTTCTATTTCTTTCGTTAACTGATGCAGCGGAATTAATTCTAACTCTAAATTAGCATGCTCGAGGAATATCACTTCTTCAATACCAATTACCTTATTTGCACACCGGCTTAGCTGCTGTATGTGATGTGCTTCCTCTTTTCTTCCTAAAGCGGTAATGATTGAAATTACCCGATAGCCATTTTCTACTAGTCTTTTTAAAGTCCCGCCGGCTCCTAATAGCTCATCGTCAGGGTGAGCACCAATGACTAAAACACACTCTCTCATTATTTTTATCACTCCTTGTACTACTTAACTTATGATTGATGCTACAAAAAGAAACGGTCATTAGCGGAGAGCTTGCTCTATTGTTTATCATCTTTTAACAGTATTCCAACAGAAGTCCCCTTCCTTAAGCATGTGCAGGGCATGGCCCAGGTCGTTCGGTTTTTTATCTATGTTTCACCCATGTATTATAAGCAGAAGAAGGTATATTCTTCACATAGTTTAAAAAATCCTGTGACAGTCCAAATTTTTTAAACCCCTTTAATAATTTAATAGGAGCCTTGCTATTTGAGGTAAAAGCTCTTTTATGGTCAATAACTTTTAACTGACCTTCTTCATTTATTAAAACGTGTCTTACTTCCGTGTCCCATCTGGTAAATCCGATCTTTTTAAATTCATCCAACATTATTAATATTTTTTCAGTTAATTCTTCAGTGATCTGTTTTTCTTTTTTCAAGTGACGTGCAAGTGAAATTCCATGTATATACTCCATGACAATATAATTTTCTCCATATTCATAAAGTCGTGGAATAATAGGTGATGATTGTCCAATTACCAGAGCTTTCAACTCTTTTTTTCGAGTTTCTTCCAGGAAAAACATTTTCACACATTTATCATGAGTTAATTGATATACTTCTCCATCCTTCCCATCCCCAATGAGCTTATATTCCTTCAAGTCTCTTCTGCTTATTCTTCTTTTATTAAAGTATGTCTTCATTTGATCGCTCCTTAATAAGTATTTCGTGTTTTTGCACTAGTATTACCTCATATTCTATGATTCATCACTTACATATGTAACCTAGATTAATATATATTTTTATAACTTGATTCAATTCATATGGTTTTTTAATAGATATTATTTTTAAACCTTGAAATGCAATAAAGTGAAAGTTTGATCAGTGGGGGCTTCATCCCATTGCCATCAAGCTAAGAAATGCAAATATCCCCAAAACGAGAAATTTGTGCCTTTTATAGCAACGAAATTCATTTTTCTCATCTTGAGGTAGTTTATTTTTTAGATTGATAGAGATAAGGCGATTCCCGGGGGCGACTGACCCTATTAAACCGGTTGCCCCCGCTTAACATGGAATAAATACGTTATGTATTAAAAACCGACTCCTATTACATAGCCGGTTTCTTTTATTGCTTCACATACACTTAGTCTTCATTAGGAAACAGTAGGTAAAGTGATATTTGTAAAAATATTGTCTGAATCAACAAAGTTACGTATGTGATTTTTATTTGTATAGTATTTTAAATTCAGAGGTGTGGAGCCTGTATAAACAAACTCATTTCCTTCCAGAACTAGTTCATTCGCTGCATTAGCTGAGCCAGATGCTAATAAGGCACCAAAAGATGTATTGTTTATCGTGACTATACAATTTGCTGCTTTATAAATTGTATAGGGTCTGTTTGTATCTGATAAAAACAGATTATTTTTGGTATTGATAGTGATATCGCATTCTTCTAATGACGTGTATGATACTTGGTTGTCCACATTTGTAATACCGCATTCACAGGTCGTATCTATAAGCTTTGATTTAGTAACCTTAACGTTCATGGGGCATCCGTTAAACATATGATTTCTCAGCTCACAATTAATAAATTCTGATCTAGTGAATTCACAGACATCTACATTCTTAGGATTTGGATTTTCAGATCTGACTCGTAAGTTTTCGAATCTACAATTATCATACTCTTTCACTTTAAACGTCATTTCCTTTTGTATAGGGACAGATTTAAAGGTACATCTGCTTATTTTGTTTGCCTTTAGCCACGGTGCAGTAACTAGATTTTCTGTAAAAATAATGTAATTATTATCAAACGTGCAATTATCGCCCATTGCAATCATGTCAGGATTTACGTATTGATTGTTTGATAATGAAACCCTGTATGAATCACTAGTTACATTCATGATGCCACCTGTAAAGCTGTTGCCTTCGATATTCACAAACGCCGCACTGAAATTAGAAGTCATAAGGCCAATGTTGTTTTGACAGTTGTATAAGAAGTTATCCTTAATGTTTGCATGCACGAGAGAATACAAATTGATTGCAATATTATCAATGTTGTAAATGTGATTGTGCTCTATTAAAACATCGTAACACCCGACTAAGATACCATGATAACTACCGTAAATTTCGTTATCTTTTATCGTACAGCTTGCCCCATAACTATCTTCCATATTTATCGAATATCTAGTCGGGTCATTGAAAAGCGGTTTTCCATCCAAAAACCTAACCAAACCTTTTCCATTATCACGGATTTTATTGTTTACAATTTTGTTATAGCTACCACCTAAAGTAATACCGCCCCTATGCCCATTATATATTTCACACTTTTTCACTGTATTATGATGGGGAATCCCGCCAAACATAATAGTAATCTGCATATTCTTATTTGGGTTGGTTTCATTGTAATACTGCAATCTAAACCTAGTTGCAGTAACAGGAATAGAAATATCGGTATAAATTCGTCTTTTCTTCATAACCCCTATGAATTTGTTGCTATTGTCGTAAAAGAAGATGTCCAATTCTTTAGTATTTAAATTAGTTTTTCTAGCGTAGCCTGCGCCAGCTATAAGGAAAGAATTTATCTTTGGTGTTAAATCTTGAGGTATGTTTAACAGTTTTGTTATGAGTGTATTAGCCGAGGTGATTGGTTGTCCAGTTGTGTAATCTAAAGCACTTAATGTAAGTCCTTGATCAAATTCACCATAGTTATATATAGAATCTGAGCTAAATGAAACATTATCACCCATGTAATCGCGAACTGTACAATTTGTCATAGAACAATAACTTGAGCTTCTTTGAAAGAGAACTCCATATGTGTGCTCCATTGCTGCTTCTAAAGGATTCGAGAAACTCCTATCATCCCTACATCCAATGACGGTTCCGCCAAACAAATGAGAATTAGTGGTTTTGCTAAAAACAACACTATTTCCTTTAAAGTTGTAATAATCAGTGGTTGTTCTATTATCGAATGGTGATTTTTTGTTAGAATCATATATTACTTTTAATGTTGAACCATTTAAATTAAAGTCAATATTAGAAACCATAGCGATTTCACGAGGGTAACAGATCGCATAATTCCCCTTTGGAAGAATCACTTCAGCATAATTGTTAACCGCCGCAAATTGTAATGCACTGTTTATTCCCTGTATATTCTTATCAGCTTGTATATAATCAGCATCTGCATAGGGCTTGGTGGGCAATCCTTCTTTTATACCCCACTGATTTAGTTCAATTAAATAATCCAATTCCCTTCACCCCTTCATTTTCTTAAAATAGTATATTCATTGATAAAAGAAATCGTCCCTATAAAAGGAAACTGTTTTAAAAATCACTAAAATTTACAACCCTATTCATAAAAAAACAGTTAGGAGAAATAGAGATTCATCTGCATCGGCCGATAGAAGGAACGATCAAACAGTTGATTCTGAAACGCCAATCGAAGAGATGGTACGCTATTTTTAGTGTCGAAAGACAGGATGTACCTCCCTCTATTGATATAGAGAATGCAATTGGTATAGATGTAGGACTGAATCAATACGCTGTTCTTTCAAATAGAACGGTATTTGAAAATCCAAGATTTCTTCTGCAAAAAGAAAAACAACTGCGCAAAGCACAGCGTAACCTTTCGAAGAAAAAGAAGGACTCTGCGAACTATAAGAAGCAAGTAGAACGAATTCAGATCCTTCATGAAAAGGTAGCGAATCAAAGAAAAGATTTCTTACACAAATTAAGTTATCATCTCACGCAAATGTATTCGGTGATTTGTATAGAAAATCTTGATATTCGAAAGATGGTTCGGAATCGAAAAGTTTCGAAGTCGATCTCTGATGCAGGCTGGGGCACTTTTCGTAAGATGCTTTTGTATAAGTGTGAGAAATTTGGCAGTTTACTTGTGAGAGTAGACCCAGCGTACACATCACAAGATTGTTCTAGCTGTGGGAATCGTGTGGAAAAATCACTTTCGATTCGGACACATATTTGTACAAAGTGTGGAACAGTGTTAGACAGAGATTATAATGCAAGTCTCAACATTTTGCGAAAAGGATTAGAGCGATTACTTATGAGAACGACCGAAGAATGAAACTGTAGGGCAAGGTTGTGTCCAAACAGTATAAACGACGCCTGTGGAGAGTATGTAAGACTGCTTAGATTCCCAAGCAGCAACGCTCTATGAAACAGGAAGTCCCTTCTTCAAACAACTCGTAAGAGTGTTAAGGAGGGGGCATTCACAGACCAGTTTTATTTTACAATTACACCCTCTATTCCATATTATAGTTTTTATTGAGCGCTATTCTGTAGCGCTCTTTTATTTTTACTCACATCCCTTTGCCTCTACCTTGGTTACTATACATATCCGGACACGAAAACCTACTATTAGAATTCAAAAAGATGACATTTCTTCAATATATCCTATCAGGCTATTGTTTGTATAACTACTAGAACTGAAGAAAAGCAGTTAAATAAAATATATCAGAATTTAAGGGAGACAGCTCAAGGAGAATTGTCCGTAAGAAACAACTGATGAGAGGGGAATAATCACGGAAAATGCCGCACTTTCTTTAAAATGGACCGATATGGTTCGATCTTAAAGAAAAACTAAAAAAAGTACCTAGAATAAAAAAAAGGGAAATGACAAGAAAATAATGTTTTTTTCTCATCTTCACAGCATGTAAAAACTTTCTGTTCGTAAATATAATCATCGAAAAAAGAATACCACCTATTATCAAAGTAATAACTAACCCCATAACAATACCCACCCATTCTTCTACCATATCTGAGCAACCATTAAACAGACAATTGATTGAATAAACAGTTATTCCCCCCTAAAAGAGCATACCCAAAAAGAAAACCAAAAATAAAATTTAGAAGCACACTTATTACTAAGTACAATTTTTTCATCTATTCACCTCAAAAAATACGTGTATATAATCATTGTTATTCTAATTAAAGAAGCCTAACAAAAAAAACAATCCTTTATATATTCATTTACACGAACACTTTTAACTTTTGACTATGCATCATTTATTTTGTTATTTATCTCTTCTAACACTCGCAACTGCTGCTCACCTTTCTTTACAGCCATAGTAAAGTAATTTTGTAAAAGTCGTATTGTGTTATTATCAATATAATATCGTTCCGTTATATTCCCCCATGTCTTGCTATTTTGAAAATCATCCCAAGTAAATGGACTGTGTTCTTTTTTCTTTAATTCTTTAAATACCCATCTTTTCATTTTCTTTTTTGCTTTTTCAGTTAATAAACCATTCTTTACAAGTACGAGTTCTTCATTTCGTTTATACCGCTTATAAATATCCTTTTCCTTGAATACTTTAAGAAAGATATTCAAGGTGTTCTTAGCGTCTGCAAAGGCACGGTGCTGCTTTCCTTCCCATTCTAAAGAAAATTGTTCCACCGCAAATTTTAAACTTGGTGTATGTATAAATAGTTGATCATATGCTTGAAATACAAATTTTTGCAAATCAAATTTTCTCTCATCCTCTATATTAGGGCATTCTATATGATGTAGCTTACAATCTTGCGCAAGAAATTTATAGTCTTCCTTTCCCCATGTTATAAACATATAATCATCCCCAGCAAATTGAAGAAATCGCTCCATTACCTCTGGAAACACTTCTACCTCTTTTAAATCTTGCTTTGTAATGCCTGTTAATTTTGTTGTATGGCGGGTTAGAGGTGCGGTTGGTTTAACAAGTGAAGAAAATTGTCCTATTATACGCACTGTACTTGCTTCTACCTTGATTGCCCCAATATCAACCACTTCCAAGGGATCTTGCGATTTATAAGGTCGAAAATTCCGTTCAACATCAAAGACAATATAATATTTAGGTTCATTCAAGTCATATCCCTCTTCCTTATCTGATTATATTTTTAATTATATATTCCCCACTGTACAAATACACAAAACAAAATTTATAAAAAAGATCCCGAGATTATTTTTTGAATATTCAGATAAAAATAACTAAATTTTTTGTATATAGAGTAAGGCTTTAATCAGCGAGGTTGACTTTATCTCTCGCCTAGCTTCTTTGCTTTCGTCGAATGTTGCGGTGAGAGTATTATTGCACGCGAATAGCGGGATAAACATACATTCGAAAGAATGAAATGAATCAAGCACAATAAAAAAAAGAGAAGGGCAAGCCCTTCTCTTTTCAATTCAATTACTTCTTAACTACGTTAGTAGCTTGTGGTCCACGGTTACCTTGTTCTACTTCGAAAGTAACTTCTTGACCTTCTTCTAAAGTTTTGAATCCTTCGCCTTGGATAGCTGAGAAATGAACGAATACGTCTTCTCCGCCTTCAACTTCGATGAATCCGAAACCTTTTTCTGAGTTAAACCATTTTACTTTACCGTTTTGCATGAAAAAATCCTCCTACAATGTACCTATATGTACATATTCATTTTCGACCACTTTACAACAATAATAACGACATTAAAAAACTGCAACCGCAGAGGAGATTTAACATTGCTATCCTCTTCTGAAGTTACAGCTCATTTAAATCTCTATATTATTAAAAGTAAAATGGTTTATAATCACTATATCATATCGATATAATAAAAGTAAAGCTGAATTCTCTATTTTTTGTACATTTTACACAACATTTTTCTCCCAGGACTTCAACTTTAGAATTTCTCCACTAGTTGCCTATCAGCTACTAGGCGAGTTGGTTCTTACCTAGACTTTCACCAGTAAGCAATACTTAGCTTAACTGGGCACGCTATAAAAAAAGCACGAATGACTCTTCTTGTCATTCGTGCTCCTCTACTCTTATTTTTTAAAAATGCCAAATGGCTTTCCTACTGGTAATACAACTTTTCCGAAATGTGTATTTAATACAGCAGCTGCTGAACCATAGAAAGATAGTAATGAAATACATAGTTCAGAATACGCCGCTAAATTATGCATAGCATGTGGCATAACACCTAAAGTACTAAATGAAAGACCGATAAATAAGAAATCAATAAGTACAAAAATCATAAATAATACTTTATGTGTTTCCATTGCTCCAATAGTCATGAAAATTGTAAAAATTAGGTACCCAATAAATGCAACACCAAGTTGCTTTGGATCTACAGCTTGTGCCAGTTTTTCGCCAAATACACCAAGTTGAATTAACCATGATGTCCCAACACCTAACCAAAATAGACCATACGCACCAAAAGCAGTTGTACCGAACGTATTATTATGCTTTGCATCGTGAATGCAAGCAAAAAGTTGTGCAAATCCTCCTAAAAAGATTGCCCATGGTAATACAAATGAAACGCCATCAGTTAATCCTAGCTTTTGTGATGATGCTACAAGTGTTACCATTGCTAATCCAAATAGACCAATTCCAGATGGATCCGCTGTTGTCATTTTCACATGATGTGTAGTTTGATTACTCATAAAAACCTCCTGATTTTGAACACATACCTGAATACAATACTGAATTCAGGTATGTATGTCAATGGTTTTTATTGTATGTCGTCAGACTTCACGTTTTTGTAACAATGAAATATTATTTTCGCTACTTCATATGGCTTGATATTTAAATTTAATAGCTCTTTTACAGGAATCCAAACTGGAATGTATTGTCCCCTATCAATCTTTGTAAACTCTTCACCTTTTCCTGTACCAAAAACACCACCAATGATACGAGCTTCATAAAAATACTGAGTGCCTTTATACTCATACTTCGTAACAAGTTTTTGAACTTCAACATGCACGCCTAATTCTTCATAAGCCTCACGTATTGTTGCTTCTTTTGGTGTTTCATACTCTTCAATCCCTCCACCTGGAAAGACAAAATACACTTCATTCTTTCGAACACGTTTTATAAGAGCAACCGTGTTTTCTTGTATCAAAATGAGTGAGCTACGATTTCGAATCATGCTATTACTTCAACCCCAATAGCAATTGTTCCCCACCTTTTCTCTTGTTCTTTCGTATATATTTCATATGTACTTGCTAGCATTTCTTCTACACTCCAGTTTGCACAATCCAGCAACTCTTTATCAATGTCTTCATACATCTGTTGAAATGTTTGATAACATTTTAACTCAGTTACTTGTACACAAATTGTTTCTTTTGTTGTTAGATTTGTAAATTCGATTTTATCGTCTTTTTGTATATTCTGACGCTTTTTATCATATAAGCGTACTTCAAATACCTTTTTTCCAGATTGAATAGATTGAAATCGCCCATTATATAATCCCATTTTATGTTTCATTTCCTCACCACCTTAGTTTATTATACATGGGCATTTCCAACTCTTTTTTCATTTGTTGCAAGAAATTCAGCAAGGCTTATTCGATATCATTTTCAAAAGAAGAATCACCACCATTACTTTTTTAAACAGATTGAACAACTGCTCCCCGCATGTACAAAACATTCATGAATTCTACATTATATTTGTGATTATAATCACTTCGATCTCTTTTCTTATCCATTATGCTAAAAGCATACAAATGAACAGAGGAGTGATTCATATGGCTACACCTTTTACTAAAACATCTATTGTTGGTGAAATAGTTACCACTTTTCCACAAGCAAGTGATTTGTTTAAAAAACATCGTATTGATTTTTGTTGTGGCGGGGACAAAACAATTGAAATAGCGACACAAACAAAAAAAATTTCTCCTGATGAACTTTTAAAACTATTAAATGAACAATATATTTTATATAAATCAAAAAATAATGAATCTACAAACTGGAGTGAGGCTAATTTTTCTATACTAATTGACCATATTATCCAAAAACATCATCGATATATTCAAGAAGAATTGCCACAGCTGAGCCCATATGTAACAAAAGTATTTCGCGTACATGGTCAAACAGAGTCGCATTTAAGTACCGTTCACCGACTTTTTCATGAATTAAAATTAGAACTTGAACAACATATAATAAAAGAAGAAACTCTTGTATTCCCGCTTATCAAAAAATACGAACAAAATTCAACTCAAGAAAATTTAATTTTAGCAATTGAAAGGCTTGAAGAATTAGAACAAGAGCATGATGGAGCTGGCGATCTTATAAAAGAATTACGAATCATTACAAATGATTTTACTCCTCCCGAGCATGCATGCCGCACATATCGTATGGTTTATAATCGTCTAGAAGATTTTGAATCTGATTTATTCCAGCATGTACATCTTGAAAACAACATTTTATTCAAAAGATTACTTTCCTTAAAATAAACAATAAATCTCCTCATATGAGGAGATTTATTTCTTTATATAAGATGCTCTATACTATAACATGTAGATAAAACACCTTATCGACACCACTTATTACATTTAATATGGGAGGAGTTTTAAAGAAATGCGCTACGTCATTGTAACAGGTACTTCACAAGGATTAGGCGAGGCAATCGCTACACAATTATTAGAGGAAAATACACGACTCATTTGTATTTCTAGAAGACAAAATGAAAAGCTTATTGAAAAAGCAAAACAAAAAGATATTCCTTTAACATTTCACTCAATCGATCTCCAAGATGTACATAATCTAGAAACTCATTTTGAAACAATCTTTTCATCCATTGAAAAAGAAAACGTATCGTCTATCCATTTGATTAATAATGCCGGTACCCTCGCACCAATGAAACCGATTGAAAAATCAGAAAGTGAACTTTTGATTGCAAATGTACAAATTAATTTAATTGCACCGATGATCCTTACTTCTTCGTTTATGAAACATACGAAAAATTGGAACGTGGACAAACGTATTATTAACATTTCTTCAGGAGCCGGTCAAAAACCATACTTTGGATGGGGAGCATATTGTACAACGAAAGCTGGCGTGAACATGTTTACACAATGTGTCGCTATAGAGGAAGCTGAAAAAGAATATCCAGTAAAAACAATTGCTTTTGCCCCAGGTGTTGTTGACACAGACATGCAGCAACAAATTCGGCAAACAGAAAAAGAAGATTTTACTAACTTAGATCGATTTATCGCTTTAAAAGAAGAAGGAAAATTACTCTCCCCTGAATATGTCGCTAAAGCGGTTATCCATCTTTTAGATACACCCCATTTCGAATCTGGCGGCGTAATTCGCATTGATGAAAAATAGTTTCATAGCAAAAGGCTCGCATATAAGCGAGCCTTTTATCTTATCGGTTCTAAAAATATTAATACAGATTCCATTATTGGTTCATATCCTATCTCTTGGTAAATCTTATTCGACGTTGGATTTGCTAAGTCTGTATATAAAGTAGTTGTTTTATAACCTCGGTCTAACATGAGCTGGCTAAGGGCAGCTACACAATTAGAAGCGTACCCTTGTTTACGTTCTTCTTTCGGTGTATATACAAAATTGATTGTAATATTACTCTTAGTAGGCCTTGTAATTGCAGCTACTGAAACTAATCTCCCATCTACTTCCCATCCAAACAACCGATTTGTACTTACTAATGTGTTTGCAGTTTGTTTTGCTTTTTCTTCCGTAGTGGGCAAATGAACATCTTCACAAAATTGGTGCACCCACTCTTCAATTAATGGTAGTTCAACGCTGTTTACTCGCCGGAAAGCTCCATATTCACCCCATTTCTTCTTTACTTTTTTTAATTCATACACCCCTTGATTCATACGAATAGAAAGCTTCTTTTGTTCTAATTTTGCAATCTCTTCAGCTAATTGTTTCACCACTCGCTTTTCACCAATCAATTCCGGTATATCTGGATACACCTTTGTTAATTGTTTCGCTATTCCCTCTATAGCCTCTTGCGAAATCTCGGATTTAGCAACAATCATTTTCTTTTTCTCAGTTTGAAGAAGTATAAGAGCAATTTTTTCATTTTGCTTTGCTATTGCCATAAACAACGGATTCTCCGTAGACTGTAACACCCCTAATAATAAATTATTTTCTTGCTCATTCATTTCCAAAATGGAGGTGACTTCCTTCCTAAAGTAAGAAACATCTTTATATACCTGTAATTGAATCATCGACAATCTCTTCTTTCTATATAAATCCCTTTTGATTTTTCGACATATAAGTCGTTGATACGAAGAAGAAAAGGTGACTTACACTCATTTTCTCTCTCTATTTTACCTTGGCATGAGGCAGGAAAAGGATCTGACCGTTTCTATGCATGGCCGTATGCTCTCTCCCACCTAAAAAGAAGGGGTTTATTTGGATTTATATTTTTATATTTAAATAGAATATTGGCGATTCATTCATTAAATCCTGCTTTTACGATTCAATAATATTCCAGACTATCGTCATTACTTCTTTTTCAGCTTGTGAGATCCGTTGTTTTTCCCTTTCGAATGTAATTTCTTCGTTCTTAAAGTACTCTCTCCTCTTTTGAATCATACGTACCATTTCTTTTTTGCTCGGCCCACCATATACAGTCCGTTTTTCAACAAATGATTCTGGTGATATAATATCATCCCATTCTTTTTCTGAAAGTATTACATGAAAGTTTTCTTGTAAATATATGTTTACTTCTGTGAAATTCAGTTCATGTAACTCTTTTTTCTGCTGTATAGACATTGTTGCAATATCACTTGCAGCACGATGAGCACGCCGAAAAGGAATCTTATAATTTTTTGTTAATGCGTCTGCAAAATCGGTTATTGTAATCGCATGTTGAAACGAGCGAGTTCTTAAAACTTCATCTTCCACCTTCATCGTTCGAATTACTGCATTCATCATACAAAACACACGAATTGCCTTTTCGATTCCTTCATACAAATAAGGTTGCAAATCATCTTCTGTATCAACAATATCTCCAAACGGTGTATTATGAATCATTTGAAATACAGTGAAAGTTTCTCCAAGTGCACTGCTAGCGAGAGCACGAGCATGTTCAATGGAAACAGGGTTCCGTTTTTGCGGCATTATACTGCTGATTTGTACGTATGGGTTTGCAACAGTAATCCCATTGTATTCTTTTGTTGCTAGTAGTAAGAAATCATGGAGCCATCTACTGCTATTCGTCATCGCTACCATAAGTGTCGCGCTTGTTTCTAATAAATAGTCTGCGCTTGCAATAGCGTCATATGAATTTTCAATAACACTTGAAAAACCGAGCAACTTTGCAACCTGCTGTCTATTAATAGGAAAGCTTGTAGTAGATAGAGCAGCTGCACCCAAAGGAGATTGATTGACAAGATGATATACCTTCCAAACACGCTCTAAATCCCGATGCATTGTATCATATATTGCTAACATATAATGACCGAATGTTGTCGGCTGGGCAGGTTGTGTGTGCGTGTAAGCAGGCATGATTGTTTCCATATGTTCATTCGCAACTTCTAACACACTTTCTTGTAAAAGAAGAAAATGCTCTATATAACGGAGTAAATAGCGACGCAAACTCATCCGATACATCGCGACCCCCATATCATTCCGGCTCCTGCCAATATGCATATTACTTACAAAATTATGATTTGCTTCTTGCCCAATTAAATGCTCCACTAAAAAAAAGAGATCTTCATGCTCCTTCTCATACAGTAATTGACTCTTTGGAATTTGTGCCACTTTTTCTAACGCTGTTAAAATAACTTTTGCATCTTTTTGTTTCATTAATTTTTGCTCAATAAGCATGATAATATGAGCACGATGAATCATAAACATCTCTTGCAACAAGTAATCTCGCTGAAATTGAAACACATGCTGTAGCACACAATTTGCATAGGTCTCCCCAGGGAAATCAGCGCCCTCACTCTTTATAAATTCCTCCTTATTTTGTTTCATCACCTTTTCCCCTTTCGCCCAGTTATTACTAATCATCATACCCTGAGCTTTTGAAAAGGTGCTTGTATAAAGTGAAACTATAATTAGTGGGGAATCCCTTCATCTCCCCATTAATTATTAGCCCTCACCAATCGGGTCTTTACGGGATAAAGTGAAACTCCCATCAGTGGGGTCTTACTGCCCACAAATAGCGGGATAAAAATAAACCCGATGCTTCACGCATCGGGTTTATTTAATAACAGTGGCATCATATTTTTCACTTTTTAACACCTGGAACTGTAAATTCAGTAAGTGCTTACGAAGCTCTGTACTATCATCTTCATCCAATTGATTTGCTAAAAATACAATTTCTGTACAATTCCCAAGTTTATCAGTGGCATAAGCTGCTTTTGCTAATGTCCATGGGGTATACCCATTTTTTTGTCCAGCATGCCGGAATGACTTACGATACTTCTTTGCTTTCATGTCCGTTTCAACAAGATTTGCCCACTCATTTTCTCCAGCCTTTGTAAATCCTTTTTTATGATTCGCTTTTTCCAGAAGCACCATATAATCATTTGCGGATGCAGCTGGCAACTTATCTGACCATATTTTTTCATATTTCCCTTCTAAATAGAGCGGAATTTCTTTTTGTAATAACGGTCCTTTCTCTTTTAACCGTTCATGTATTAACATAGCATAACGACGATATTCTTCTGAAGACATTTCTTTTAACTTTTTCTCTAATTTAGATTTTGGAATATGCAGTTCCTTATGCAAATATCCCGGAATGTATAGAGAAGAAACAATAGGAAATAACGGTTGATGTGAAGGAAGTGATAGATTTTGTAAATTTTGGTTAATATAATCTAGTCCAAGTCGATCCATTAAATATTCTGTATTTGCATTTGAACTAAATTTCATCATCCCTTTCGCAACTTCTTCTAAAGAAATTGCATTTCCATCCATTTTACCAGTTTTCATTAAATACTTTTGCCAACGATCCTGCGCACCACCATCTGTATTTGGAATATAGTAACGATTTACATCATCAATTGACACATAACTATTTGGGTCAATTCTCCCATCTACAACTTGTTTCGTAAATTCAAGTGCAACAATTAACTTCATCGTGCTCGCAACTGGTAACACGACATCTGGATTCACAGAATAAACAACTTTATCATTTCGCTTTATAAGTAGGGCACTATTTTTTTCATCTTTATGTTCTTCAACAAATGAGGCAATAAATTGAGCATCATCATTATTAGAGCTCCAAACTTTTTTTACTAAAAAGTTACCGGATATAAGTACTACGAATACACCAATGATTCCCGCACATATTATAACTTTTCTCAAGTGAATTCCCTCTCCTAATTTACATCTTTTATCTTTTATCTGTTATATATAGTTATAAACAAAACAATAGAGACGATTGTCTAAATAATCGTCTCTATTATTTTAACTTGTCATCTCCTATTATGTCTACGTCATAATTCGAACAAAATTTTCAACAAATTTCTTATAATTTAATTTCCACCCAATTCGCACCCAATTTTTAAGAGCTTTCGCATCGGGTTGTGGCCGAAAATCAGCGATACTTTCCCCCTTTGCACTACCTTCTAAATCAACTTCTACTTTCCGATATACATATTCAACCATAGAAGGATTTACAACTGCCATCATCGTAAGCACATCATGAATGGGGCTTCCGGTAATTTTCGGATTTATTTTCTTATATGCCTTATAATAATATTGAAATATAGGTTCAATTAATTTGTTAAATGCAGTTTGTGAATGTTTTTTTATATAATGCACAGTTTCAGGTGTAACGATTGATTCACTTGTAACATTTAGAGGGATTAATGTTACGTTTTTTGCATACTGCATGACTAAATTTGCAGCAAGTGCATCTCCATGAAAATTCGCCTCTGCTACAGGGGTAACATTCCCTGGAACAAGAAATGCTCCACCCATACAGTAATATTCTTTTACATCTTTCATTATATCTTTACCTAATATAAACGCCGTTGCTAAACTTGTTGATCTTCCTGTATCAACAATAATAATTTCTTTTTTATAACGCTGGATTATGTCAAAGATTGCACAAAACGATTTAATATTTGGTTGAATCGTTTTTGGAGGGCGAATTGGCCCTAATCCTTCCGCTCCATGAATTTCCGGATAATATGTTGTAAATTCACCTGACAATGGCATTTTTGCTCCATTTATAATCGGTATATCCTCTCTGCCTGCTAGTTGCATTAAATACGCAGCATTGCTCGTTGCTTGCTCTTGTGTTACATTTCCATATCCAGTTACAATCCCAACGATTTCAATCTCAGGATGTAATAGCCCATACATAATGGCTAAAGAATCATCAATACCTGGATCTCCCAAAAAAAGCACCTTTTTCATGGCACTTCCCCCCCATCCCTGCACCTCTTATTATGGTATAAACCAAAATACATGTTAACTATTTTTTAAACCATATACGCCATAAATTAAAATCACACTGTATTCACACACTGCTTTTTGAACAAACGATGAATTATTCAAACAACCACTGGATTGAACCATTTGTTCAAATTTCGTTCATTGTGATTCGATTCACAAAAATACATAATAAACTTGTAAATACATTTTATTATGTATCGGAGGAATTTATTATGTTTATTGATTTTTTACGTAATAACAAAAAAGCTTTATTTATTCTATTACCCCTTCGTTTATATTTAGGATACGCTTGGTTATCTGCTGGATTAGGAAAGCTTTTTGGTCAGTCATTTGACGCAAGCGGGTTTTTAAAAGGTGCAATTGCCAAAGCAAGTGGAGATCATCCAGCTGTACAAGGCTGGTGGGCTGATTTTCTACAACATTTTGCTCTTCCACATGCTGATTTATTTAGCTTTCTCGTACAATGGGGAGAAATTTCAGTTGGGCTTGGACTTCTTTTAGGAGGGCTAACCAAAACCGCTGTATTTTTCGGGATTATTATGAACACTGCTTTTCTTTTAAGTGGAACTATAAGTACAAATCCAAATATGATACTATTGTCTATACTGGTTTTAGTTGCAGGACATAACGCTGGACGTGTTGGTCTAGACGGATTTGTTTTTCGAAAACTTTTCCATAAACATAAAAATAACTATCCAACCTATCCTACACATAAATTTGCATCATAATTACGTTTTTAATTATAAAAAGTAGAGCTCTTATTGAATCTATAAAAGCCCTACTTTTTATATTGCCTATTTTTTCACCAAATTTATTTGGTTAAAGCATAAACTCTTTTGCCCCAACCTAATCATCTTTTTCTATCATTGATTAAAAAATATAGAACCTATCCAATTTGTATATTTTATTCAAATCTATATCTTTATGCTACTTTATCCCGCTATTTGCGGACAGTAACACTTCCACCTCAAAATTCAGCCAAAACAAAGAAGTTAGGTAGGAAATGAAGCCTCCCACTAATTAAAGTTTCACTTTATTTGAAGTTAACATACTACCTATTACATACGCAATGAAAGCAAAACAAATCGGAAACACAACTGTATGTATACCAAACGGATTTGGAAAACAAAGGTGAAATAGCATATAAGAACTCACACCAACCAGAATGGATGCAAGCGCGCCAACTGCATTCCCTCTCTTCCAATATAGCCCTAAAACAATAGGCCAAATAAATGCTGCTTCTAAGCCACCAAAGGAAAATAAGTTTAACCATATTAAGAAATCTGGCGGTTTAATAGCTGCGGCATATACAAGTAAACCAATGATACCCGTAATCCATAGACTTCCTTTTTTTATTGTTGTATCCGCCGCATTTTCATTTATATAGTTCACATATATATCTTTAATAATGGATGAACTCACCAGTAGTAAAAGTGAGTTTACCGTTGACATAATTGCCGCCATTGGGGCAGCCAAAAAGATTCCAGCAAGCCAAGGTGGCAATACTTCCATCGCAAGAAGTGGCATTACTTTGTCTGGTACAGTTACGCCTGGAAGCACCACGCGTGCAAATACACCTGTTAAGTGCATACCAATCATAATTGTACCAACAACAATTGTCCCGATAATTAAAGCTTGATGCATCGCTTTTGAATTTTTATAAGACATCGCACGCACGCTAATTTGCGGTAATCCAACAACACCAACACCAATTAATATCCAAAATGATGTCACATACGTTTTCGTTAAACTGCCATCTGCACCAAATGGTGTAATTAAATTGGGATTAATTCGAACCAGTTCTTGCATAATCTTTTCAATCCCGCCACCAGCAATCACTGTTGCAATTAAAATAATTGTCGTACCTGCTAACATAATAATGCCGAGCAATGTATCAGATAAAGCAACTGCGCGGAATCCACCAATTAAAACGTATACAAGTACAGAGAATGTAAAAAGAAATAAAGCCGTTGTATACGAAAGACCTGTTAACGATTCAATTAACCTTCCGCCTCCAACCCACTGAGCAACTGTTGCCGAAAATAAAAAGATAATAATACATACTGCTGAAAGAATGACCACTGCTTTATGATTATATCTTCCTTTTAAATAATCAATAAGCGTAATTGCTTCCATCTTTCTTGCAATGATTGCAAACTTTTTACCAATTACCGTCAAGACAATGTAACCCGTTACAACCTGGATTGCTGATAATAATACCCATCCAAGCCCCATATTGTATGCAATTCCAGGTCCACCGATAAAACTACTCGCACTACCGTACGTAGCAATCATTGTCATAGCTAATAATAGACCGCCAAGCTCACGTCCTCCAAGAAAATATTCTTGTAAAAATTTATTATGAGCAGTTGCTTGTACACGTCTGGATGCATATACACCAATTAAAAATACAACGATAAAAGAAATTATCATTGGGATTATTACGTACCAATTCATTTATCATTCCTCACTTTTTTCTTCCTCATCGAGCGAAATATCTTGAAATGCAAAACGCACGATTAAAATAAGAAGTATAACTACTACACCAAAACCGACTATACAACTATAAAAAAACCATGCCGGAAAACCTAATACATATGTATATTCACTTGGATCTTTACTCCCAAGCCCATAGGCAAATCCATACCATATTATAAAATTGATAAAAGCAAGTCCAAGACCAATTAACGCCTCTCTATGGGCAATTCGAAAGCGTGGATCATCATGATAATCCTTCATTTTCTCCCTCCTCTCACGATGTATAATTGTAACATTGTTTTTCTAGTTTTTCCTACTAGAAAAGAAAAACTAGAAAGATTTTTTGCAAATATATAGAATCCAACTCTGTATTACATAATTTTTACAATTGTAATGTAAATGAAATTTGAATTTTCAGTCTTTATTATTTATGATTAAAATTAGAGGTCTTCCATCTAGTTTCTTTACAACTTTGTTACAGGAATAAACGCCGTCTCGTACTGCGTTTACATTATATTTTCAAGGGGGTTGTACAATGAGTCAACTAGCTGTAAATCTTCATGAAAAAGTAGAAAAGTTTCTTCAAGGAACAAAAAAATTATATGTGAATGGGGCGTTCGTCGAAAGCGCTTCCGGAAAGACATTTAAAACTCCTAACCCAGCAACTGGCGAAACACTTGCGATTGTTTCCGAAGCTGGTCGCGAAGATATTCATAAAGCTGTAGTAGCTGCTAGAGTTGCATTTGATGAAGGACCTTGGTCGCGTATGAGCGGCGCTGAACGCAGCCGTCTTATGTATAAACTTGCAGATTTAATGGAGGAACACAAAGAGGAACTTGCACAACTTGAAACATTGGATAATGGGAAACCAATTCGCGAAACATTAGCAGCAGACATTCCGCTTGCAATTGAACATATGCGTTATTACGCTGGCTGGGCTACAAAAATTGTCGGTCAAACAATCCCAGTCTCTGGTGAATATTTTAACTATACACGCCATGAAGCTGTTGGTGTTGTTGGGCAAATTATTCCGTGGAACTTCCCACTCCTTATGGCAATGTGGAAAATGGGGGCTGCTCTTGCAACTGGTTGTACAATCGTATTGAAGCCAGCAGAACAAACACCTCTTTCCGCTCTATACTTAGCTGAATTATTTGAAGAGGCTGGATTCCCAAAAGGCGTTGTCAACATCGTACCAGGATTTGGCGAGACAGCTGGACAAGCTCTTGTCAATCATCCTCTCGTTGATAAAATTGCATTTACGGGTTCTACTCCGGTTGGTAAACAAATTATGAGACAAGCATCTGAAACATTAAAACGAGTTACATTAGAACTTGGAGGTAAATCACCGAATATTATTTTACCAGATGCTGATTTATCTCGAGCAATCCCAGCAGCACTTTCCGGTGTTATGTTTAACCAAGGTCAAGTATGCTGTGCAGGGTCACGTTTATTTATTCCAAAGAAAATGTATGATAATGTTATGGCTGACCTTGTTCTATATTCAAAAAAATTAACACAAGGTGCAGGTCTAGATCCACAAACTACAATTGGACCTCTTGTTTCTGAAGAACAACAAAAACGCGTTATGGGATACATTGAAAAAGGGATCGAAGAAGGCGCAGAAGTACTTGTTGGTGGAAACAAACCATACGAGCAAGGTTATTTCGTCGCTCCAACTGTATTTGCGGACGTAAATGATGAAATGACAATTGCAAAAGAAGAAATTTTTGGTCCTGTCATCTCTGCATTGCCGTTTAATGATATTGACGAAGTAATTGAACGTGCAAATAAGTCATCATTTGGCTTAGCCGCTGGTGTATGGACAGAAAATGTAAAGAATGCACATTACATTGCAAGTAAAGTTCGTGCTGGTACAGTATGGGTAAACTGTTACAACGTATTTGATGCAGCTTCTCCATTTGGTGGATTTAAGCAATCTGGCCTTGGCCGTGAAATGGGTTCTTATGCATTAAATAACTATACAGAAGTGAAGAGTGTTTGGGTGAACCTAAACTAAATGAAAGGGCCTGACCAAGGTTGGTCAGGCTCTACTTATTATGTAACAAATTTTTTAGAAAATCCAATTATTTTATTCCGTAACATATTTGAAAATATGGAACTATCTCTTACACTTGCAAGCCACCACTCACATTTAATACCTCGCCTGTAATATAAGAAGCATACTCTGAAGCGAAAAAGGCCGCTGCATTCGCGATATCTTGTGGCATTCCAATTCTTCCAACTGGGATTGCACCAACCATCTTCTCTTTCACTTTATCTGGTATTGTTTTTGTCATATCTGTATCCATAAAACCGGGACAAATGGCATTACAAGTAATACCAAATCCGCCCACTTCTTTTGCTGCCGTTTTTGTTAATCCAATGACGCCCGCTTTCGTTGCAGCATAATTTGCTTGCCCAATATTACCTTCCCTACTAATCGAAGAAATATTGATGATACGTCCAAATTGTTGCTGCCTCATGTAAAGAAGTGCCGGTTGCATACAATAAAACACACCTGTTAAATTTACTTGCATTACTTGCTCCCAAGCTGATTTCTCCATTTTATGTAACATCGCATCTCTTGTAATCCCTGCATTATTCACTAAAACATGTAATTCTCCAAATGTTTGAACTGCGTATTCGACTAACGATTTCGCTTCACTTTGATTACTCACATCACATGCGTATAAACTTACTTCATATCCTTGATCTAAAAATTCTCTTGCTGTTTCTTTTAATTTCTTCTCATTTACATCACTGATTAACACCTTTGCACCTAACTTTGCAAAAGTACAAGCAATTTCTTTCCCAATCCCTTGCGCTGCTCCTGTTACAACAGCTGTTTTCCCATGTAAAAAATCCATCCCTATCCCCCATTTCTATTACTTATACTGTATATTTCGGCTTTATGCTTTCCAAATCCTTTTTGTATAAAAAAGTCTATTTGTGTCAAACTAAACTTGCAACATAGCATAAACACAAGGAGATTGTGTCGAATGAACAAAAAGAACCTAGGGTATAGCAAAACTTCTGATGGCATCGATGTAGAGTTCTCTCGTGAACTTGCTGATCATGATGACTTAGAAGCAAATGCACGTGCTGACGCCGCCGATGCACGTCAAAAACGCCAGTCTAAACAAAAATAAGGCGCTATCTCGCCCTTATCCTTTTGCAATTGGGACCTACTACTACCCATACAAAATGAAATAAACCGAGATCATTTCTCGGTTTATTTCATATATTTTTTGATATAATGCGCAAAAGTAAGGATTGGAAATATATGATGGTAGCTATGGTAGCGAATATAAAAACCATCTGGTAGCCCTATGCCTGTAGGATAATCCTGATTCTGATTTAGATGTGCAAGTAAATAAGAAATCCCTTTTCGAATGACAGGTGTTTCCGTATCATAAAAAGTAATAAGTGCATCGAGTGCCCATGCCGTTTGTGATGGTGTACTAAACGGTAACGAAATAAAATGCTTTTCTATGCTACTCCTGCAAGACTCTCCCCAACCTCCATCGTTATGTTGAATACGCTCTAACCATGTAGCTGCTTTTTGTAAAGCTGTATGATTAGATGGAACTCCTACAGCACGTAAACCTGTGAGGGCTGCCCAAGTACCGTATATGTAACACACTCCCCATTTTCCATACCATGATCCATTCTTCTCCTGTGCTTGCATTAACCATTTAATTGCTCGATCCTTTTGGTCATCTTTTAGCTGGTGCGGAGCATATGTTCCAAAAAACTCCAACACCCTACCTGTAATATCTGACGTAGATGGGTCCGTAGTCATGTCTCCTGCGTTATCAAGTGGTAAATGAGTCAGAAAATGACTCGTTACACCTCTTTCAAAAGCTGCCCAGCCTCCATCAATATTTTGTAACCCTTTGACCCATTCAATGCCTTTTCTCCAAGCTTCTTCTATTCTTTGATTTCCTTCTCGGCTTCGTGCTATCGCTCTTAGGGCAGCTGTTGTATCATCAATATCTGGAATTGTTGTATTCACATCAGAAAAGCCCCAACCTCCAGCGTCTAGTGATGGAGCATGCACACTCCAATCTTTTTTCTCCTTATGTTGTTTTTGCAACAAATAATCTGTCGCTTTTTGAATCATTTGGTTATCATTTGGTACACCTGCTTCTTGCAACGAATAACTTAGTAAAGCTGTATCCCACACTGTAGATGGTGAATTTTGAAGATGTGTCCCCTTGTTCATATTCCATATATAAGATTTCAACCCTAATACTGCATTGGAAATAAGCGGTGACTGAATCGAATGCCCAAGTGCAAGCAATGCATAAATCATATAAAATGTAGCACTCGCATAACTATATAGTGTTCCATTTGTTTCAATCCGCTCAATCATAAAACGCTCTGCTTCTTTATATCCCTTATGTTGTAAAGATAACGGATAAGATAAAAACTTTTTCACGTCACCAAGAAGCCTTTGAAACAATGATGAACGTTCTTCACGGAACCACTGCTTTTTACTCCCACCTGAAATATAATCTAAATTAGGAAGAATCGTTTTGGACACAGTAAATCGTTTATTCATACAAATCATCATCGGAATGAGGTGAATACGTGCGGAACTACTTAGCTCAAATATACTAAGCGGGGAATCTTCAGGTAAAAATAACATGGGTGTTGGGAAGTGAAATAAAGAAGGATATTCATATCCTCCATGAAGCGCTAATAAAAACTTCGTCATAAAGTGAGCCTTTGTAATCCCACCCTGCCTCCGAATAAACGCTTCTGCACGCTTCATATTTATATCTTCTTTCGTATACCTTCCAGAAGCAAGTAAAGCGACATATGCATTAATTGTAGTAGACAAATTGCCAACAGATTCATCTTCATATAGCTTCCAGGTTCCTTCATTTGTTTGAAGAGATGCAACTCGAGTAACAAATGGCTCCATCTCACCATTTTGTCCTAATAATCTTAGTAAAAAAATCATATGACAATCCGTTAATGGAGAACCTTCAAAACAAAAACGCCAAGCCCCATCTTGATATTGCATCGTTCGAAGTGCAGTAACTTTCCGCTCGACTTCTTGACGCACTTTTTCATATAATAACACCCTTTTCACCTACCCTTTCTAAATCCGTATACGATATGCCACTTCGCACGCAATTATGTATAAAACAATTGAACTACCCCCACCTTCACTTCGTTTAGAGGAGGGGGGCTTCTCGGTTAAAATGATAAAAGCAGAACATGTAAATACACATTCTGCTCATAAACAATATCCAATTCCAACAACAATTCCTAAAATAGCTCCGACAACCACTTGATAAGGCGTGTGTCCAACAAGCTCATTCAGCTTTTTATATTCGGTTTGTCTGCCATGAAAAAAATCATTTAAAATCTTCGCCTGTTTACTTACTGCAAGCCTTACCCCTGAAGCATCATACATGACAATAATGGCAAAAATGGCTGCTACAGCAAACACTGCACTCGTAACTCCTTCCACCATGCCAACTCCTGTTGCTAACGCTGTAACTGTTGAAGAATGAGAGCTTGGCATTCCACCAGAAGCAAAAAACTGTGCAAAATCGAACTCTTTTGTCTTTACTAACTTAAAAATAACTTTCGTTAATTGCGCCAAAAACCAGGCAATTACAGCTGCCATAAGCGGATCATTATGTAAAATTGTTTCCATATTTCCAGCTCCCTACTTGCAGTAATGGAAATTCTATACTATAAGTATAAAGAAAAAAGCGTAGAAAATACTACGCTTTATGATACTTTTGCTGATTTATTTTTAAGAAACTTTGGTTGCTTACGAAGCAAAAACTTTGTTTTTGCCACCGAAAATATCAATAATGCAACCCAAATAAAGAAAAATGCTGTCATATGAGCCGATGTAAAATGCTCATGGAACACAAAAACCCCTAAAATAAGATTAATAGTCGGAGAAATATATTGTAAAAATCCAATCATATATAGCGGAATAAGTTGTGCTCCTTTTGCAAAATAAAAAAGTGGTAATGCAGTAACAGTCCCTGCTCCCATTAAAATTAGCGTTGAAGTAAACGAAATAGAGCCAAACGAACCAAAACCATGCTCACCAATCATAACTAAATAAATGAATGCAAGAGGCGTCACAATCATTGTTTCCATCGTAAGTCCTATCATTGCATCATAATTCAGCAATTTCTTGGTTAACCCATATAACCCAAATGTAAATGCCAGTGAAAGAGCAATCCATGGAATTGAACCGTATCGAAACGCTAAAATAATAACACCTATTCCTGCTAAACCAACTGCAACATATTGCCAAAAGTTAAGTTTTTCTTTCAAAACAACTGTACCAAGTAAAATACTTACAAGAGGATTAATATAATAACCAAGACTCGCTTCAATGATATGATTCTGATTCACAGCCCATATGTACACAAACCAATTCCCACTAATTAAAACGGAAGCGATCGTTAATGAAATTAATAATTTAGGTCGTTTAAAAAGACTCACAAGTTCACTCTGAAATTGCCCCAATCGTCTCGATACTCCCAAAATTAGTAACATAAAAACAAATGCCCAAACAATACGATGTGCTAATATCTCTTCTGCAGGAACTTCCCCCACCCATTTCCAGTAAATCGGAAGAACTCCCCACATCATATAAGCACCAGCTGCGTATAAAACCCCTTGCTTTTGCAGTGCTTTTTGACTCTCCATCTTCCCTTTTCTCCTCTTCTCTTTTTCCCTTCATTATAAGGTGTATCTTTAAACCTTTACAAATATTCTCTCCCTATCTTTTTCGACAATGAAATTCCTTTTTCAAAAAACTTACTTATTTTTAATATGACATACTTCAGAACCTAGCAGAAAACAGCTAAATTCCTTTTAGACTCCTCATAGAAACCTAATTTGTTGCACGAACTCTAACTAACCAAGTAAACCTAAATTACCCATAAAACATATGAAGTTATAGCAACAAGAAGCGGTATACCAATTTTAAATTTATTTTTATGAGTTTTATGGTGAAAAACATACATTCCAATCCACGTTCCGATTGCTCCTCCTGCTGCAGACATTAAAAACAATGTACTCTCAGGGGTACGCCATTGTTTTTTCACTGCTTTACGTTTATCAAGTCCCATCATCGAAAAAGCAACGACACTAATACACAATATATACATACATTTTACGAACATTATTAATTCTCACATCACTTTCTTTTTTTAATTTAATTTTTTCTACAATAATGGGGTTTTTATTTATATACAAATAAAAATCGCTGTAGACAGTAAAGAATTACTTGTAAACAAGCTATCTTTTCAGCCTACAGCTGTTATTTCAATTATTTATCCGCTATTCGCAAGCAGTAAAGCTAAATTGATGAGGGCTAACACCCCACCTTAGGGGATGGTTATTACACTTTATGCGCCATTTCTTTTTCTTACATTACTATGCTTTTTAGCATACACAAAATAAACCAAAATACCTATCATAACCCAAACCATAAAACTGATTAAAGTTACTTTAGAAAGATTTAAAGCTAAATACATACAACTTATTATTGACATTATCGGTAAAAAAGGAACCAACGGTGCACGAAATGGTCTTTCAATATTTGGGTTTGTTTTACGCAGTACAATTACCGCAATACATACAAATATAAAAGCTGTTATCGTTCCCACATTCACTAAATTCGCCAATAAATTCAAATCTACAAGCCCCGCTAAAAGTGCTGCGAGCATTCCTGTAATCCACGTATTAAGGAATGGTGTTTGAAAACGTTTATGTACACTTGAAAGCTTCTTTGGAAGTAATCCATCTCGACTCATTGAGTAAGATACCCGTACAAAAGCAAACATGGCTACCAAAAGAACTGTAGTTAAACCAGCAATGGCTCCTACTGATAACAAACCTGCAATTTTATCCTCTCCTACAACACGCAATGCATATGCAACTGGATCAGCTACATTCAATTCAGTAAATGGTACCATTCCTGTTAAAATAAATGAAACACCAATATAAAGAATTGTACAAATACATAACGATACAAGAAGACCAATTGGAACATTGCGTTGTGGGCGTTTCACTTCTTCAGCTGCTGTAGCAACTGCATCAAAACCTAAAAAGGCAAAAAATACAGTAGCCGCTCCTCCAATAACACCGTGAAATCCAAACGGAAGAAATGGTTGCCAATTCTCTGGTTTCACATATTGTCCACCTACAATAATAAATCCTAAAATAACAGCAAGTTTAATAATAACCATTATATTGTTAATACGCGCACTTTCTTTCGCACCACGACTTAATAAAAATGTAACAACTAAAACAATAAAAACTGCAGGTAAATCAATGATTCCACCTTTCCCCATGCCCGGTGCCGAGGCAAAAAGAGTAGGAATTTTAATATGAAATCCTAGAAGTAATGATTGAAAATAAGCGGACCACCCAGCTGCTACCGCAGAGGTCGCTAATAAATACTCTAACATGACACACCAACCAACTATAAAAGCAAAAATTTCTCCTAATGTAATATATGTATAAGAATATACACTACCGGATACTGGAACAGTAGAAGCAAATTCAGCATAACAAAATGCCACACATGCACAAACAATTGCAGCCAATACAAAAGATAGAACAATTGCCGGGCCAGCATGTTTCGCTGCCACAATACCTGTTAATACAAAAATACCAGTTCCAATAATTGCCCCGATTCCTAAAAGAGTTAAATCAAATGCTCCTAACGTTTGGTTCAATACCCTTTTCTTTTCTTCATTCATTTCCTTTTTAATTAGTAGACTCATTAATAGAAACCTCGTTTTCAATATAATCCCTTACTAAGTACAACTTCTTCTTTTCCTTTTTAAAGTTTTTATAATTATTATTTTTCAATAGCTATAATTTTTACTTATTTCTAAACTTTGCATTTCGAAAAAACAGAATTTTTCGAAATGCACATTTGAAATTATCTATACGATATTCTTTCAAATGATGCATCACTAAGAAACAGAATTGAATTTATCATATAATTAATTCAATTGTCAATAATAAGATCAATCACTCTAGAATGGATAATTATGTAATAAAGAGTGTTGTTTTACAAATCCAAATTATTAAATTTCAATTATTACCAGGAATATCCCTTGATTCATTTTTCTAATATTAATGTTTTATTCATTATCCCCTACAAGACACATGTACGCTCAACTATTTCATAATTGAAATTATTTTTGTGAAATAAAAACCATAGTCACTTGATTGTATCTTAACTCTATTATTTGCATGATATAAATTTCATATCATAAATTTACTTTTTATTATTAATTCAAAAAATTTTTTTTTGGTTGCTATATAAATTTCATATGAGTATAATAAAAAACGTTGTGAATATAACAATTTTAAAATTCAGAATTTTCTATGTGGCATTATGGTATTTTAAAGAATTATTTCAATGGAGGTTTTAAGTTGGCAAATAAAGTACCCTTTTCTCGTATCCTTGTAATCGGCCTTATGTTATTTGCACTGTTTTTTGGTGCTGGAAATTTAATTTTCCCAGCTATGTTAGGACAAGCAGCTGGGCATAATGTGTGGATTGCTACTGCTGGATTTTTAATTACAGGAGTAGGTCTTCCTTTACTAGGCGTTCTAGCATTTGGCATTTCTGATAGTGATGATTTACAAACATTAGCGAATCGTGTTCATCCTTGGTTCAGTGCTGTGTACACATTTATTCTTTATTTAGCAATTGGTCCGTTATTTGCACTCCCTAGAGCTGGAAGTGTTTCTTTTGAAATAGGTGTAAAACCATTTTTATCTGACGGAACAGAAACGGTTGCATTACTTATTTTCACAATCATTTTCTTTAGTATTACATGTTGGTTCTCATTTAATCCAACGAAAATTGTAGATGTTGTTGGGAAACTTTTAACACCTATCAAACTTACATTCATCGGGATTTTAGTAGTTGCAGCGTTTGTCCAACCAATCGGCCCTATTCAGGCACCTACAAAAGAATTCGTGAACAATTCTTTTTTTAAAGGTTTCCAAGAAGGCTACTTAACAATGGATACACTTGCATCTTTTGTATTCGGTATTATTATTATCAATGCTATAAAAGAGAAGGGTACTTATGATAAAAAAGAAATAGTGAGCGTTTGTGCAAAGGCTGCTGGTATTGCAGCAATTGTATTAACAATTGTCTATACTTCCCTTTCTTATATGGGAGCCGCTAGCGTATCTAAACTAGGGCACTTAACAAATGGAGGAGAAGTATTAGCTAAAGTAGCTAATTATTATTTTAGTTCTTTAGGAAACTTATTGTTAGGCTTAATGATTACTGTTGCATGTTTAACAACAAGCGTTGGACTTGTAACAGCATGCTCTTCATACTTCCATAAAGTATTCCCGAAAATATCTTATAAAACATTTGCTGTTATGCTTTCTATTTTTAGCGCATTGATTGCAAATCTTGGTTTGACAGAATTAATTGCGGTTTCTGTTCCAGTACTTACAGCGATATATCCACTAGCAATTATGCTAATTGTTTTAACATTTCTACACCCTATATTTAAAGGTAGAACAGAGGTATATCAATGGAGCTTACTCCTAACTTTTGTCGTTAGTTTGTTTGATGGACTAAATGCAGCAAATATACCTATTCAAGCAATCAATGTTACTTTTTCTAAAATTCTTCCTTTATACGATGCAGGTTTAGGCTGGATCTGTCCTGCATTTATTGGAGGGTGTATTGGTTACTTTATTTTTGTATTCCGAATGAAATTCATTACTGGTACTCCGAAAACGAATCATTAAAAACCATGCAGATAAAAATCTGCATGGTTTTTTCTTAATCTTCCATTTCTATTTCATTTCTCTTTTCCACATGCTCATTACGTAATTCTTCTTCCTGCATTTCCACAGAAATCATCGCATGATAAATCTCCGGATATAATCCAAATATTTGATACACACTTCCTAAAAATGGCACCTGGAACCCCTCTTTTCATAAATAGTATTTCCATACTTAAGGGTTCCCTATCTTTCCCCTACACATTCGTTTTTGTATCTTGTTCTTCATCTTGAACATGTAATAAGTGCTGCCATTTTTTATAAGGCGCACTATTTGGATCAACATACCCTTTCGCATACGAACGGTCCCATAGTTGTTTTACAAACATTTCTTTCTCTTTCTTTGCAACCATATCTGCACCTGTTCCATAATAATTTTGGAAATACAACTCGATTTCATCAAGAAGTAATCGCAATAATTCATCTGATGTTTCTTCTAACGTTGGATCGTATTTTGCCTCCCGGTCGTACATTAAAATAATGTCTAAAATATTATGAACGTGCTCTTTTCTAAGCCATCTTACATCTTGAGCCCCTAATACAAAGGCCTGTGTATACAAATGTCCACCTTGAAGCATTGCTTTTTCCTGTTCTTCTTCAAAACGGGACAGAATATTTTCATAAATAAACGGATTATGAAGCAATGCCCGATGTAACTTATAACTTTCACTTGAAATATTTTTCCCCATGGACTGAATTAAAAAGCTGCGTCCTACACCGTTATATTGATAGACAAACTGACCATCGACAGCGACAAGACTAATCCACCGGTACATATATGCATAAAGAAGAGCACGATTACATTTATCATAATCTAACTTCGTCTGGGTTGCATTTAAGTCCGGCATAAAAGCTGGTAAGTGCCAATATTTATCTAAATGCGGTGTCAAATTCGATTTTTTGATATTTAATTTATTTACACGGCGATAATAAGACTGAAAATAATCTCCTTTATCATTCATAAAACCATTTGCAAGATGTCCAGATGAAAGCTTAGGAAAATCTTGTAATGATAATCCATAATGAGCTCGGTAACAAATTACTTCAAATGGTGAAAATGCTTCATTCACTGTATCTTTTTCTTGAAACATTTCTTGCAATAGTTCTTCCTGTAGTTCCTGTTTTAGTGATGGATGTATACCCCAATATTGTAACTCTCGATGATGGGCTACCTTCGGGATAAATGGGCTTGCTAGATGGAAGAGATCTTCAATTTTTTCTCTCACATATTCATTACGATCACGCTTTTTAAAATCAGCTTCTTTTCGCAATGCTTCAATAATATTGAGTTCTAATTTGTCACGATATCGGACTTGGAGCTCGTTATAACAATATGTTAAAATATGCTCTCGATAAAAATCCTCTACTTTCTTCGATTGACTTTCCTCTGCTTGTGCATCGCGGCAATATTCCGCATACAAGCTCATATACATCTCTGCTGATATATCCTTTGGAAGCACACCTAAGTTTAAATGTTGCTGCATATCTTTCCATATTTTTTCTTGTAGTTTTTCATCTGCTAACACATATACATTCGTCGGATTTGTTTTCCCTTCAAATTCTTTGCTGCGTTTTTGAATTTCAAACAGCAAATTTTCACGTGTTTCTTGTAAATTATCAAAGAATCTTTCCCAATGTTGGATCATTTTATTTACTGCCTGATATAGCGATTGATAAACGAGTTCCAGTAACATTTCTTTACGATATTCATTCAACTTATGCACATATTGCGTGACTATATCTTCAAATTCTTTTCGGAACGTACGCTGTTGATTATAGAACATTTTTCCAAACCAGCCTTGTTGTTGCGCCAGCTCAACACGTCGCACTGCTGTAACTGTACCATCAATATTGCTTACATTAAATTTCTTATCATAGTTTTGAATTAAATTACGCTTCTGTTCATTATTCTCATGTAAACGATTCATTTTCTCTACTAATTGTTTCCGAATTTCATATAGCATAAAACGAGCAGCCACTGGATGAACAGCTTCTGTTTTCTTTAAAAACCATGTATTTAGTTGGTATGACTGTCCCTCTGATCCACTCGGTGTATATCGATCTGATTCTATCATGTCATATAAAAGTGTCGTCACGTGCTCATGCACACGGCTTGGTATCGCATAGGCATACAACCTAACAGCATGATCAACTCTCGCCACTTCACCCTTCATTTGCTCCATCATTTTAAGCTTTGCGGCAGATATTTTACACTCATGCTGCAACCTATTTAATTCTTCATCTTTTTGTACAGTACGCTGTACATAACTTTCAACCGCTTCTAAAAATAACTTGGATTTCGCAACGCCTACCTTACCACCTTCTGCACCTTCGCGTGTTTCATTGTACATTTGTCTATAGAAAATATGTGCTTGCTCTGGGCGAGTGGCAAGATGCTCTAAATCTTCTAAATAACTCTTTCCCCGCTCTGGCTTCTCACGCTGCATACCACGACGAACATCTTGTTCATACCGCTGTTTTTTCTCTTGAAACAATTGATCTAAATGTAGCCAGGATTCATCTAATCCTTGCACAGCCCATTTCAAGGCACAGTATTTTAGCACATGCTCATATGGATAAATAAGCTTTGCAGTTCCAGCACCACAATAACGTGCTTTTCCATTCGATTCTGCCAATTGCTGAATCTGATTATCTTCTTGTGCAAAATGACTTGTGGACATCGGACTAAATAGCTGTAAATAAATCGTGTTTGTCATTTGTTCCATGTAATCTGACAGATTGTGTAAATGATGACCGTGTAAATTTTCATAATCATATAAGAAACAATAATTATATGGTAAATGATGCTCTTTAATTGTATGATTCGTTCTTCCGTCTTCATCCACTTGATCTGGACGATACTCTAGTTCAATTGTTACACCGCCCCGCTTTGATAATTCACCCGTTGAGCCAAGTGTAATCGCATGAAGTTCTTTTAATGACGCATAACCATTTGCCTGAACAGTTTCAAATTCTTTCGCACTAATGGTACGTGTCTTAACAAGTGCATCCGGCATTAAAAACGCACCGCGTATTAAAATGTTATGATGCTGCAGTTTTTTCCGAAGCATTTCACGTAGGTACAACGCAATTTGTAAGAACATACCCGAACCGGTACCACCAGCTAACGATGTAACGATAATAACTCGAACACCATACTCTGTTTGATCACTTGTGACAGGAAAAATCTTTTCTATTTCTTGCCAAAAAGCAGTCAATTTATCTTCTTTCATCGCTGCCCGAAGAGCTAAGCGTGAAATCACACGCAGTTGACCAGCTCCTTCAGTTAACGGCTTATCTAGAATAGTGGGGTCCATTGGAAACCATTCCGGAATCGTTGGATCCCCTGCAATATATTCTCGCGGCGTTTTACTAGAGCTCGTTTGTGTCTTGAACTTACGAATATGCTCAAATTTACTTAATGTATTCACATCTGTATCAAAGACATGCATCGCTACCTTTTTACGTCGTTCCTCTGGCAATTTCTCATATATTTGGTGTGTAACGGTACTCCCGATTCCACCTAAGCCAATTAAAATTGTTGGAACTTGTAATGTCATGTGAACCACCTTCCTATTTGAACTTCCTATTATTCACATTCATATCGATAAATTTCTTTTCCATACCCACGATCAATTAGTAAAATCTCGTTCGGATATAATGTCTTATGCTCATTTCCGACCTCTTCCTCTGTTATAAACATACCGTCAATAATCATACCAATCACTTGTGATTCCTTTGCTACAAATATAGACTTCGAACCTTTTTTTGCTATAAAAGTTACTGATTGTACCGTCTTTCGTTCTGCTCGAAATGGAATACCAAAATAATGTTTCCACCACTTGTTTCTTAATAATTCTGGTTCAGATTGATAGAGCCAATCTTTTGCTACTTCTTGATCCCATTCGTAATATAACATTGCTTTACGATGAAACCTTGGCCGGACAATCCACCCTAAAATAAGAATCGCAACAAGCAAAAGCAGTAACGCAACCGGGATTACAAATTGAAAAATTAGCGCATACCGTTCCCAAAATGGTGCATTTTGAATATGAAACGAAATCGTTTTCTTCACTTCTTGTAACTTTGAATCGTTTATAGTGATGGTAGCTTCTATGGTGCCGGTATCTGTAAAATTGAATGTATCGGAGTAGTAAGGACGAGGATACACATAAATTTGATTGTCATGTTGCCGCAATTCGTAGTTAATCGATTGATGCGATGTGACATCAGTAGATTGCAGTAGCTTTTTTACCTCCACTTCTGTCATTGGTTCACCATTCAGTAATGGCTGCAGGACAAATGGTTTACTCTTGTCTAAATTCGTCACCTTTTCTTCATAATCTTTCGTAATGACTTGCAAAGATAATTTTGCCTTTGGTATCGGATCAATTCGAAATTCTCTCGTTTGCCTGTAAAACCCTTTTATATTCATATGAACTTTCCCACGTACAAATTGGTTTTTAATTTGTAATTCATAGTAAAACACATGTGCTTTATCATCCCATTTCATCGGATACAGCTTTCCATCTAGTTCTACTTCTGCTTGGAAATAAGAAGATTGTATTGGTAAATCCGTCGGTTTCGCTTCAATCACTGCTTTCGTTCCCTCATACATTTTCTCAACGTTTTTTTTCGCTTTATCCTCTTTATCATAAGTAGAAACGGTATAGTCAAGCGCTGGTTCAACAAGTACTTTCAATCCTTCTTTCACAATACCACTATCAATTTCTAACGTGTATGTCCCTGATTTAATTATTTCATGATTCGTAGCGCCGATATGGGTAATACCACCATATAATTTTGATTCTCCTGGTGCGTGAATTGAAAAGGAAGATTGTACTGCTAACGGTTTAGAAAATCGTTCTATCCGATATTGCGATGCAGTAGAAGATTGTTGTACCAGTGTCATTCGTTTTAATGGGAACGGTGTAGTAATCTCTAATTTGTTACCCGATATAGTCGTTTTCACGACAGATTCAACAGAAGAAAATGGATCTCGATTCGCAACCAAGGCTGCAGCTTGATTTACACTTTGAATAACTCCATCTTCTCCACTCGTTGGCATGACGATACCATTTATCTCTTGCTTCCAAATTTCTTTAAACGTATTCATCTGTTGTTGCTCTTGCTGTCCTAAGTTTTCTTCCATTGTTATTAAAACCGGATGCAATGATATTTTTTTCGCTTCCATTTCTTTTTTAAACTGTTCCAGTTTCTGCGTGATTTGTTCTTTACCACCATTCTTTTCTTTTTCTAATTCGTTAAATGCCCCGTCAGTTAATACAATAAGCCAAAATTCACGTTTTCCATTTATGTCTGCTTCCTTTTTAATAGATTGCATCGCGGTCTCTACTGCGTTAAACGGCGTATTTAAATAATTCTTCCACGCTCCAATTTGATCAATTTCTATTTGTCTTTTCTCATTTGTTAGCGTGACATTTAACGCTTCAGTAGGACGGCTCATTGGAACATATGAAAATCTATCTCTTTCATCTAATAATGCAACTAAACTTTGCAAAGCATAGTTGGCATATTTCCAGCGATCGTTATTTCTCATGCTGCCAGAATCATCATATACAAGTGAAACGACCCTTTCTTTTGCCTCCTCTCCTTTTGCAAAAGTTGAAAAAGGATTCAAACACAATAATAGAAAAAAGATGAATGTGGCACAAATTCGAATCTTCATGATGAGGCTTCGCCACCTTTGTAGACAAATTCCTATGTTTAAATTTATGAAAAGAAACAAGATATATGACTTGTATTTTGGGATATGTAGATTATTACAATGTCATTATGTAAACTAAACTACTGGAATGATAACCTCCTTTTCAGTAACGATCTTGTTTTGAAAGAGAATTAATCAAAACAGACTCTTCATACAAAAAATCCCTATAAAAAAGTTTGATTTTCTCTTCTATTAAAAATAACTTTCCACCTTTAAATACGGTGTTTTTTTAAATATTCCCTACTTCCACTTGTCATTTTTGCTATGCATAAAGCTTTCTAAATAGCCTCTTCTATCACTTCTACAGTCATCGTAAACAGATATGAAACTTCCTTACCATCTTCACGTAAAAAAGAATATTGTAAAGTTTCTGTAGCAATGGTATGAGGAATACGATGCGCTGTTGAAAAAGCAACCACAATATCCCCTCTCCTTAAAGTGTGAATTTCCTTACATTTTTCCATACAAATAAAAACACGCCTATAACAGCGTGTTTTATTGTTTCACATATACTTCAACAATAGGATTGTCTTTACGATCCGCATGCAGACGAATATTCTCTTCACTTGTATGATAAATACTCGCTAATAACATAACAGTTAATAAATTAGGAATTTTTCCATCACTCCCAAATTTTCGTTCAAGTTCTTCTTTATATTCAAAATCCAAATCTCCTTGTATATATGTATACACTTCAAACCCATCCTTTAAATCACAAACAACCTGGTCAATGATATCTGCTCCTACTTGTTTTTCCATTTCACTACGAAGGGCATTCGTAAATTCATTCCAAGGAACTTCATATGTTTGGAATTGATCTTTAGATTCCATATTTCCCACTCCTTTTTCATACACTTTCACCATATATTCCCCCTTTCTCGTAACAATTATGAAACTTAGGTCAATCGTACAAGCCGCACTTGTCCCGATAACATATCGTATTACTGTATATGGAAGGAGGCAAGAACATGCATTGTCAAAAATGTTACAATACTTGTCATCGTTATTTTGGTAAAGTTGTACGTATTGAAGATGTAGATGGTTATGTTCATATCGGTAAGATTGTTGATGTGACAAATGATTCTGTTTGGATTGAACCCTATAGATCCTCTTTTGATACAGGATTTGGTTACAATGATGCATATGCAGGTGGTGGCTGTGATTTTTGTGGTGGTTTAGGTCAATGTAACCATTGCGGCTTTGGTTTTGATGGAGGCTTTGGTTTTGATGGAGGCTTTGGTTTTGATGGAGGCTGTGGAGGAGGATTTTGCGGAAGTGGTGCCGTTGAATTAGCTTTCGGATTTATTTTTGGTATTGCTTTAGCTGCATTATTTTTCATCTAATATACAAAGAAGCCGACTATATTTTTTAGTCAACTCCTTTTCAAAAATAATGAAATACAGTTATCATATCATACGCGAATAAAGTGAAACTTTAATCACCCATCCTCAATCGGGCCTTTACGGGTAGGTTATCTCTCACCTAACTTCTGTTCTTTTGCTAAATTTTGAGGTGAGAATATTACTGCCCACAAATAGTAGGATAAATGAAGCAGATTTTTTAATCTGCTTTTTATTTTTCACAAATAAATACACGATGCCCTAAAATATGTTGATACATTTGCAATACTTGCTCGTGCTGCACCCATGCATCGTACAATTCAGCCGGAATAAAATTTGACAGGTTCCATTCTGGCTGTTCCATTTGTCCTGCAATCGTTTCGGCAATCGTTCCTCCACCTACAATCGTTATCCTTTTGAAGTTTGTCGTTTGAAATAAATCAATCCATTCCTTTTCTGTGTGTAACTCCTTTATTCCGTAAAATTGCAGTATTTTCTCCTCTTCTTCTTTTGTTAAGTGCTTCTCAATTATCATTTCAATGACAACAAGTTTCCCGTTCTTTTGCAAGACACGATAACATTCAGGAATCACCTGTTCTTTGTTTGTAAAAGCAAGTACAGATTCACCTAATACAAGATCAAACTTCTCATTTAAAAACGGCAACTGTTCAGCAGTTCCTTTAATCAGTTCAATCGATAATTGTTCTTGTGTCCATCTATTTTTTGCTTTTCGAATCATAATTTCATTATTTTCAACTGCTGTGACGTTATAACCATATTGTTTTTTCATATAAGCTGCTGTACGCCCTGTTCCGCATCCTATTTCAAGCACATTTGCTTCACGGTATAATGGCAACTGTGCCAATAACTGTTTCGTTAATGTAAAACCACCAGGATGTGCGCTTCCAATTCCGTAATAAGCTAAAAAGTCAATGTATACATTCCGTTTCATAAGATTCTCCTTCTTTTTTCTAGAATACCTATATGCATAAACGTAATGTACTGTGCAAAAATAACGTACTATTTTCTCAAAGTAGCTCCCACATTACTCATAAAAAAAGNATT